>NZ_JAUBRK010000009.1:0-168478 GCF_036701825.1 Microcoleus sp. MOSTC5
GATTTTAAACCATCCTAATCTTCCTTCAGTCTTGTCTTATGGTACTTTGGCTGCTTAAAAACTGTCCGGAGTATTGTATTGATTCATTCTTTGTTTCATATCCTTCGCCGCTAAAGCATAACCACCATCAGCACCGTCTATAAAATGCACTTGTTGGCCGTTGCGTTCAAACACCAAACAAGTCATCAACGCTCTGTCAGCAACGTGCAAACCGTAAACCAGCTTGCCTTCTCGGTAATTCTTTTCCAAATACCCCGTCAAATTTTTTCGCTGCCACCCATTGCCCGAAATTACCATTCTCAACATATCATCAAATTTGCGGTAATCCGTAGCTGCGATCGCAATATCTTTATAAACTCCCCAATCTAACTCTTCTGTCTTAACTTCCAAATTCATTAGCAGCGAACCAATCGCCGTTTCTAACTGGATTTTTGATAAATATAGCTGGCGGTCTAACCAACTACAACCGCTCGCCCTAACTAGAGTTTCTTTAATTAGCTTGGCGCTATTCAATGTCAATTTAAGATTTTGGCGATCTATCGGATTTAAATAATCTTCCTTGCCGTAAATGTATTCGATTATTTTTAAAACTTTTCTATAAATTAGATTGCTCTCATGACCAAAATCCGATCGCACCATTACCAGCAGTGTTACTATTTCCCCGTACTTGCTGGGAATATCCTGCCACCGACACTCCAATCCCGAAAAATCGGCTGTTGCAGAAATGCCATTATTTTTAATACTGTAAATATTATCAGCAGCAGGGTCTTTAATAAGTTCAGTAGCACGGGTTAAACCGCCACCGATTAAAATAGCTTGGCTGTAATTTTCCGAAACTTTAAACTTAGCTATTTTAACCGAATAATTAGCTGTTACCACAACTTGAACGGGCACAGCCCCAACTCGCAAATCCATGTCAAATTCAGTCTTAGCCATTTGTTTAGTTGCCAGCAAAGCTTTCTGGGCAGCGGGTAAAAGCGAGGGGCCCATTAAAAGAGAAGCGCCGTCGCCACCAAAGATAAAGGGAATTTCTATTTTGCCTGCTACATTCAAAACAGCAGCGATCGAACAAGCCCCCAATAAGTTAACTTCTTTATATTTTCCAGCTTCAATCGCTTTTGTAGAACCGCGAATATCTGTGATAACAATGTACCAATCATCGGGTACGTCAACAAAGTTCTGCAAGTCAGTAATATCTATAAAATTGTCCAGTAAACGCAATTCGGTATAGAAGTTTTCTGAGTTCATGATATGATTTTCCCGATTCGCTATTAAAATAAGTGAATCCCTTTAGCATTAGCGTTTGTAACCATTTGTGTCCCAATTACAGAAGCCCTCTCGTTCCCTCGCAGGTATTGCCGGCATTGTCGCAATCGCCACTCTCATTAGCAAAGTCTTCGGCTTGGTGCGCCAAATTGCGATCGCCGCAGCCTTTGGAGTCGGTGTCGCCGTCGATGCCTACAACTACGCCTACGTCATCCCTGGTTTCTTATTTATTTTGCTCGGAGGCATTAACGGGCCATTTCACAGCGCCATAGTCAGCGTTTTAGCCCGCCGCGACAAAAAAGAAGCAGCGCCCTTAGTCGAGACTATCACCACCTTAGTCGGCGGCTTGCTGCTGTTGGTAACAGTCGCTTTAATTATTTTTGCCGATCCGCTGATAGATTTGGTGGCACCGGGATTAAATAGAACAGCAGAAGGTTTAGAAATCAAAGCAATTGCCGTCCAGCAATTTCGGATTATGGCGCCGATGGCATTACTTTCAGGCTTAATCGGCATTGGTTTCGGCACTCTCAACGCCGCCGATATGTACTGGTTGCCTTCGATTAGCCCTTTATTTTCCAGCGTTGCACTTGTCGGCGGTTTAGGGATTCTTGCATTGCAACTCGGAGACAAAATTATTCAGCCAGAATACGCATTAATTGGCGGCTTAGTGTTAGCTTGGGGAACCCTAGCGGGAGCAGTTTTGCAGTGGTTGGTGCAACTAGCGACGCAGTGGCGAGCAGGCTTGGGAACATTGCGCTTGCGGTTTAATTTTAAACGGCCGGGAGTGCAAGAAGTAGTTAAGGTGATGGTTCCTGCTACCTTATCCTCAGGAATGCTGCAAATTAATGTCTATACTGACCTATTTTTTGCATCTTACATCCCTCAAGCTGCCTCTGCGATGGGTTACAGCGGGTTGTTAGTTATGACTCCTTTAGGCATCATTTCTAATGTAATTTTAGTACCATTTTTGCCGATATTTTCTCGCCTCACCGAACCCAAAGACTGGCCGGAATTAAAAAATAAAATTCGTCAATCTTTAGTTTTGACGGGGATTACGATGCTGCCCCTGAGCGCTTTAATGGTAACACTTGCCGGGCCGATCGTCCGCGTTGTTTACGAACGCTATGCTTTCGATCGGTCAGCCTCGGAGTTTGTCACGCCGATATTGATGGCTTACAGTATTGGAATGTTTGTGTATTTGGGACGCGACGTTGTGGTGCGGGTATTTTACGCTTTGGGAGACGGAGAAACCCCTTTTCGCGTCAGTATTATCAATATCTTTTTTAACGGATTGCTGGATTATTTGTTAGTAGGAGCTTATGGCGCGCCCGGATTAGTTTTGGCGACGGTGGGAGTGAATCTTCTTTCGATGGTTATGCTTTTGTACTTATTAGATAAAAAGCTGGGCGGCCTGCCGTGGCGGGAGTGGAGTTTGCCTTTTCTGGGGTTAACTTCTGGCAGTTTTCTAACTGCTTTCGTTACCTTAGCTACTCTGCAAGCCTGTCAAAGAGTTTTGGGTACTGAAGGTTTGGTAATTCAATTAGTGCAGTTGAGTGTAGCAAGTTTTGTAGGGTTAGGAGTTTTTGCCCTGTTTGTCAGTCAGATGAAGTTGCCGGAAGTTGATATGTTTGTCGATCGCATTCGGGGACGTTTTCGCAAATAGATATCGGAAATTTGCGGCTGATTCAAGGAATCAACAAAAGTGCGATCGCCCCTTCGATCAAAAAAGACCAAAAAAGGCGATCGCGCTTAAATCCCAATCAACAATTGAGATCACATATTCCGCTGAAATTCCTCAAGCACATCCATCAACTGAACTTGACACTGCATCGGAATTAAATCTGCCAGCGGCACTTCTCGCTTGCCGCCGCCCAACTTGACTGGAATTCCTTGCAAAACTTGTCCCACTCTGTCAGCATCTATATTCCCATTTTCCAGCATCGGGTAAAGTTGTTGGGCAACAACGGTATGCAGGTGGGCATCTCTCAGATACAAATGCCACTTGGCAATATCTATGTAGACATTTTCGCCGATTTCGGCTGCTAAGGATTCGATCGCCTGTGTAGTATTAGCCATATCAAAAAAGCCGAAAGTTATTTGTTATCAATCAAAAGACTTAACAAATCGCCCACCACTGCCTTCAGCCAGAATCTTTGGTGAGGGGCGAATAATCGGCGATCGCGAAAATGTAAACCGCGTGGGCCAAAACTACTAGAGCCCATGCACCCGTTACCGAAATTGCCCAAGGCCAATCAGCCTTTTGCAAATTGTGAACAAACCACAAACCAGAATTTGTAGCAGAAAAAAGACCGACGTGGATAGCAAAATTCATCCGGTCATCTAAACGGCGGTACTCTGGATCATTGCGATCGGGTTTGCGGGGCCAACGAGGAGGCATAGTTTTTCACTTGATATTAGTAGTTCTTTGCCTATTTTAATCTTAAGTGCAGCTTTTTGAATTCTGCATCCCTCTTTCGGCAGGAAACTTATGCCTCTAAATTTTCATAGTCTCCTGACTTGCCGCCACTTTTACTCACCAGTCGAATCGATTCAATGGCGATCGACTTTTCCAATCCTTTCGCCATATCGTACAGAGTCAGCGCCGCCACCGAAACCGCCGTCAGCGCCTCCATTTCCACCCCTGTTTCCGCCTTAATTTTCACCGTCGCCCGAATTTGATACCCCGGCAACCCAGCATCCGCTATCACCTGCACCTCCACACTACTCAGCGGTAGAGGGTGGCACAGAGGAATCAAATTCGCCGTCTGTTTCGCCGCCATAATTCCAGCCAACCTGGCAGTGCCCAACACATCACCTTTCGGCGCATTCCCCGCTTCAATCGCCGCAAAAGTCTCCGGTAACATCCGCACCCTCGCAGCGGCCACAGCTTGTCGCACAGTCGGCATCTTCGCCGAAACGTCCACCATTTGGGCTTCCCCGCTGCTGTCGAGGTGAGTTAGCTGTGCCGCATCGGGCAATTTAGAAAAAGTTGGCGAAAGGTCTTGCATTATTTTGGTAATGGTGTTACTGTTATATTCTGTGAGAAAAGAACTTAATCAATTTTAGATTAAATCTGAACTCAACAGGGGCTTGTAGCTTAGTTGGATAGAGTGCATGGCTACGAACCATGAGGTCGGGGGTTCGAATCCCTCCAAGCCCATTATCAAAAGTTATGAGTTTTGAGTTATGAGTTTTGAATTAAGAAATTAATTCAACTCACCACTTAAAACTCATAACTTTTTTAATTTGGTACGTTTACTGATTCAAAGCATAAATATCTTTGCCTCGACCGATCGCAAATTTCATCGAATTAGACAAGCCCTTGCTAGACAGAGTAATAAAAACCAGCAAAGCCAAGCCAGCGAGTCCAGCCGCAAAACCAAACATATTTCTGTAGCCAACTTGTTCAGCAACAAAGCCTAAAGTCGGCCCAGCAATAGCAATTCCCAAATCAAATCCGCCAATACAAAGCGAAAACAAGCGGCCCCTTTCATGAGGTTCGCACCTGTCAGACATCAGCGTTACCATCATCGGCAAAACCATACCGCCGGCACAACCTTCAACCAAAGCTGCGATTAAAAAAGCACTGCTGTTGTTAGCAAAATACAACAATAACATAGATACGGCATAACAGATTAAGCCTGCAGAAATAAACAAGCCGCGGCCGTATTTGTCCGAAGCCCGTCCCGTGACTAAGCGAATACCAAAACTGGCGATAGCCGCCGTAGAATAAAATAATCCCGGATTCAAATTAGCCTTGGTTTCTTGGATAAACAAAGGCATAAAAGTGCTCAAAGTTCCAAATACTAAACCAACCACCAATAACACTAAAGCCGGAATCCGCACTCTAGGATTCCAGAGCATTTTCCAGTATTTTTGGCTATTTTTGTCCTCAGATAGCGAGTCCGATTTTGTTAAACCTACAAAATTAGGTTCCGCAATTTTGCTGGTAAAAAATATAGCCGTTGCAGCGAAAGCCGCCGACATCGCAAACAAAGGAATATAACCAACCCAAGCTTGCACAAATCCGCCAATAGCCGGCCCAACTGCTAGACCAATAGGGTTCACCAAGCTCATGTAACCGATTAATTCGCCCCGCTTTCCTGGCGGCGACAAATCTGTTACCAAAGCGCTGTAAGCTGTGGTAAAAGCGGCAATGCTAATGCCGTGAAAAACGCGAATAAGTAAGAGTAAGGGGATAGATTGAGCTAACAGGTAGCCCATCGGGGCGATCGCAGCGACTGCCGCGCCTAGAAGCAAAACTTGTTTTCGCCCCCTGCTGTCGGCTATTTTACCCAACTGCGGCCTCGATAGCAAAAGTCCGATCGCAAATGCACCCATCACAAAGCCAATTTGCTGTTTTGTGCCGCCCACAGATTGAACGTACAGCGGCAAAGTTGGCAGCAGCGAAGCCAAACTCGACCAGAATAGCAGGCCTGCGGTGAATAAAGTCAGCAAGCCGCGTCTGGGTTGGGGATCTATGTCCCTAAAAATATTCAAGATGCTAATTCCCTTTAAATTGTCTGAATGCACTCAAAGTAAGGTATACTTCGGCAGTTTTATTTCCTGCCTTTTGATTGCCGAATTCGGTTTAAATACCCCTTTATATTTTAGTCTCTTAGAGAGGGGCACAAGTTTGACTCTCAGCAGCGGTTTCAACTGCCGAGTCTAATTTTCAACCTGGCAGTTTCACCAATCAACCTCAGCCCTTTCCTCCACCACCCGGTCATAAACCCACTGGGTTTCCATCGCCAACTTCGGCCAACTAAACCGGCGTTCCAAATCCTCATAAGCATTGTCAACCAACCACCGCCCGTAACCCGGATTTTTCAGCACCTCCAAAATTCCCCAGGCCAAAGAATCCCGATTGTTGGCCTCAGTAACAACGCCTGTTTTAGAGTGCAGCACCACCTCTGGAAGTCCGCCCGCATTCGACACAACCACCGGCACCCTTGCAGCAAAGCTTTCTAACGCTACAATCCCAAAAGGTTCGTAAAGACTGGGGAAAACCGCGCAGTCAGCCACCGTCTGGAATTTGTCGAGATGTTCCTCAAACATGAAGCCTGTAAAATAACATTTATTCCAAATTCCTAAATGCCAAGCCAAATGTTTTAGATGGTCTGTATTGCCGCCGCCAACAATTACAATTTTTGCTTTACCACCCATTTCCCAAATTACTTTAGGCGCAGCATTTAGAAATACAGCAATGCCTTTTTCGTAGCTAATTCTTCCTACATAATAGACTATTTTTTCGTCGTCTGCCGCAAACTGGCGTCGGAAGTTCATCGCGTCAAATTCGTGCCATCGCGGTTTTTTCTCCGACCTAATTCCATTGTAAATTACCTCTATTTTGTTCCACGGAGTCGATAGTACCCGTTCGACTTCCCGCCGCATATAATCGCTGCAAACAATTACCCGCCAAGCGTTGTAAGCGAGGTCGTTTTCCTTGGTGTTAATGTAGTGCTGCCCCTCATTGTGGATGCCGTTGAAGCGCCCGTATTCGGTGGCGTGGATGGTGGCAATTAGCGGTACTTTAAAGGTATGCTTGAGGGCGATCGCCGCATCTCCCACCAACCAATCGTGAGCGTGGATGATATCAAAGGGGCCTTCCTCAAGCATCAGTTTGCCGCCTTGTTTGCCCATGCTTTGATTGAGGTTCGCTACCCAGTGAAAAAAGTCCCTGGCGTGTCCCACCACCACCCGATGCACCCGTATTCCTTCCACCACTTCGTACATCGGCGCGTGGCCGAACTCTACTGTAATTAAGTGAATCGAGTGGCCCAGCTTCACTAATTCTGGATACAGTTCCGCTACGTGGCGGGCGATACCGCCTACGATTCTGGGAGGAAACTCCCATGCCAATACCAAAATTTTCATCTTTTTCCCCTCCAAAGATTTTATATATCTTAATGTTTAGAATTGACAGATTTATTGTATGATAATCAGCCTCAAATTTTAGTCGATCGCAAGTTTATGCCCAATGCCTGACTTGCGGCAGCAACAAGGACGGAAAATCATGCAGAAACCGGGTTTTTGCAGGAAATGGCTCGATCGCCATTGCCTGAAAACACAGGTTTCCTCAAGATTTGTGCCACAGAAGGAAGCAATGGCGATCGCGTCTATCCGCCTACCCTTTCTTCAAAATCGGCTCCAATTCACGGCGAAAACCGGTCCAAGCAGCAGCCGATGCAGAGTTAGAAACAGCACCCTGACGCATCAAAATCGCGCCGTCTTCAAAGCCAACAATTCCGTACTCTCCTGATTTGGACATTCGATCGATCGCCGGTACGATCTCCCGCAACTGTCCCCGTTCCCCGCGAAACGCAGCCTGATACTGCTGCAACTGCCAGACATCGGCAATTACATATTCCATCTTCACTGCCTTCCCCGCATCATTGCGCAGTTCAAACATCGGAAACCTGAGAATTTCCCGCCTGCTTGACAAAATCGGCACAATAGTATTCGTCGCTGCCACGCTAGCATCAGCAGGAATTTGAGCCAACAGCGGCCGCACTTGAGATACGTGCTGCCACTGTCTGACGAGAGGAACCTGCACCCAAGGATCGATCGCATCGGGCAAAATCCAAGAAAAAGTCCGATTTGGGTTAGACGTGAAGGTAAAAAATAGCGACAAGCAGATGCAAAACGCCCAAAAGCGGCGAAACTTTGAAGACGAAGGCAGAGGAAATAAAGCAGAAGGAAAACGCAAAAACATTCTTTCCTCTTTCACCATTCTATCTTCTTCCTTTTGACGCTGGGCCCACCACAGAATTGCCCCATAAAAAAGCCCTGGAACCACAGTCATCGCATAGCGAATATTAATCGCCAGCACCGACTCTCCTTTCGCTAAAAATAGCTTCAGCAGCGGAAATCCAGCTATCATCCAAGACGCAGGCGCGAAAGCTGGAACCAAAGCTAATGGCAACCACTGGCCAAGCAGGTATCTAATCTTACCAAAAAACGGCGTAAATAATTGAGCCACCAAGCGCCCGGGATTGCTAACCATTCCCCAAATAATTTCAAGAGTCGAAGCTTCATCTCCATCGGCATATTGACCGAAGCGCTCCATCATAAACCGCTGGGATATATCAGCAGAAAACAAAGGCATAATCAGATTGGTCAGGACGATCATATAACCAAAACTGAGTATGCAGACTGCTAAACCAGTCCGAGGGTAGCGCCGGCTCAAAATCATGTAAACTCCGACGCCAAATAAAACAACTCCCCCATCTTCTCGCACCGCCAAAATTAAACTTGCCAGAATCCCAAACAAGGGCCACCAGCGCTTCTCCATCGCCAGCAGCAAGCCAAATACATACAGCGGCATTTGACAAATATCGTGAAAATTGCCCAAAGTCGGGCCGATGACCGCGTTAGCGCAGTAATAGCTCACAACAATTGTCGCCGACAGCCTCGGTTCCAGATAGTGTCTGGCGAGAGCCCAGAGCACTCCTCCAGCCGCCGTAATTAAAGTCACCTGCAATACAGTCAAAGTGACGGGGGAGGGAAACAGCGAGTAAATTGGCAGCCACAGCATCAGCGCCGGGGTGAAATGCTGCCCCAACCGATAGTAAGATACTTCCGGGAGCTGGTTTTCGTGAACCACATTAGTGGACAAAGCCGAAGATAGGGAACTCTCAAACAAGTGACCCCGAGTGCCGTTCCAAAAAAGTTGATTGAAAATGCCTTGGTCGTAAGTAGCGTAAAAGCTGTAGTAGCGGTGCAGCGTCAGCAACAGACACAGCACAAAAAAGGCGGCCGCCACTTGAACCACCACCCGCAGCGACTCATTTTTCTTCCATTTCAAAAATATCATCTGCCCGCCTGTAATGAAATTATCGGACAATAGCATAAATCTAAAGTAAGTATTAAATTAAAGTAGAAGTGAAATAACTCGGCTCGGCAATGCTCAATTATTTTCACCCGATCGAAAAGCTCAACAACGTCCATCCAACACCAGGCACCAGCGGCACTGACTGTTCTCCCGAACAGCCGGCCAATTCCGCACCGCTTTTACAGCTTTTGCTGTTCGTAGACAAGCGTCCCTCTTCCAGGGAACAGACCAGACACATCCGCAAATCCCTAAAGGATTTGAAGGCAGAGTGCGACTTTGAGCTTCAAATCATCGACGTAGGAGAACAGCCCGATTTAGCCGAACACTTTAAACTCGTAGCAACTCCTTCGCTGCTCAAAATTCATCCCGAGCCGCGACAAACTCTCGCCGGCAGCAATTTGATCGCCCAACTCGAACACTGGTGGCCCCGCTGGAAGCGTTCTGTAGAAGAATACGCAGCTCAGCAACAGTCTGCCCCAGCTCTTGCTGAAGCCATGACTGACCCAAAACCCATCTATTCGGTTGCTTGCGCCGCCGAAATTGTGCAGCTTTCTGATGAAGTTTTTCGCCTCAAACAGGAAAAAGAACACCTGCAAGAGCAGTTGCAGTTGAAAGACCGAATTATTGCGATGCTAGCCCACGACTTGCGCAATCCCTTGACGGCCGCATCTTTGGCTTTGGAGACTTTGGAGTCTAGTCAGAAGGTGAAACCGGGAGAAAATTCGCGTTTGACACCGAGTCTGGCGGCTCATTTGATGAAACAAGCCCGCCGCCAAATCCGGATTGTCGATCGTATGATTACAGATATCCTGCAAGCAGCCCGGGGTACAAACGCTCAACTCCACATTGAACCAAAAAGAATCGAACTGGGGGCGATTTGTCAAGATGTAATCTTGCAGTTTCAAGACAAATTTCAGGCGAAAAGTCTCAACTTAGAAACAGACATTCCCGCAGATTTGCCCTTGGTTTATGCCGATCCCGATCGCATCAAACAAGTCATAGTCAACCTGCTTGACAACGCCAGCAAGTACACGCCCGACCGAGGAACTGTTAATCTTTCAATTCTCCACCGCACCGCTTACAAAGTTCAAGTCAGCATTTGCAACAGCGGCCCGGGAATTCCTGAAGAAGATTGCGCGAGCATTTTTGAAGACAGCTTTCGCTTGCAGCGAGATAAATCAACAGACGGTTACGGTATTGGACTGTCTCTTTGTCAAGGCATCATCCGCGCTCACTACGGTCAAATTTGGGTAGACTCCGTACCCGATAGAGGCAGTTGTTTTCACTTTACTCTGCCCGTCCAAAAATAAAAGTTAGCTGTCAATTGTCAGTTAACAGTTGTCAGTTGTCAGTTAACAGTTGTCAGTAGCAACCGAATTTGATATTACAGCAACTGCGCCCGACGGTTAGGAGGTTCTTAATTCCTAAAACCCTTGCGGAAGATTGCTTCTTACTTCTTACTTCTGGTATACAGCTCAACTTTTCCGCAGTGCAGCAATAATCTGTGCGTTTGCCTTGGGAAAAGTAAATTGGTCAATTTCGTCGAGTGTCACCCAGCGAATTTCATCGCATTCGATCGTTTGCGGTTCCCCGCTGATGTGGCGGCAGTGGTGGACGTATAGTCTAACTGTAAATTTAGTGTAGTCGTGGTCGATTGTAATCAGGCGATCGCCAACTTCTACGACAATCCCCAACTCCTCCATAATTTCCCGTTCTATGCAAGCTTCGATCGTTTCCCCAGGCTCTATTTTACCGCCCGGAAACTCCCAGAAACCCCCGTGCAGTCCGTGTTGTCGGCGCTTGTCAATCAAAATTTGTTGGCGATCGTTCCAGATTGCAGCAACGCCGATAACTTTGTGGGCAACAGGAGAAAGAGACATATTAATTAGGAATTGGGAATTGGGAATTGCGAATTGGGAATTTAAGAATAATATCAATAATTATTCAATTATTTAATTTAAAATCTAAAATCTAAAATCTAAAATCTAAAATATTAAGCCCCCATCTTGCGAGGGGGGTCTTGACATTTTTAGCACTTAAATGTTTAGAATCTACTAATCGTCCGAGCCGTGTCTCTCACTGGCTTGTATGGACTTTTCAAAAGTCATTCGCTGTTCGGCATTTTTGAGAAAATAACCGCTAATCATAGCCGAGGCGAGTAATCTACCCAAATGTTCGCGACTGGTAGTAACTGTCACCCCGAAGTGTTCCGAAGGCAAATTCCCCAAAAGTCCAACAATATTTCGCTCCATTACTTGAAACACTTCGTGAGAAGTCGGCTTAGACAACTGAGAAACTGTGTCGGGAGCCATGGACTGCACGTATTGCCATAATAAGTTGGCATTTTCTCCGTCTTCTTCAAAGAATTCTGGGGATTTATTAGATGAGTTGCTCACGAGTACCTCCGTTGCAGAGACAGCTTGTTATGTTAGACGCGGGCGGTTAAATTAAATAACCTTTATCCGATCGCTGCTGATCTTTATTACTAAGTAATTACTAATGTAGCAGGACATTTGTAGCAACCAAGTGGGCACAACCGAATTAAAAGCGGCGGTTTTTACGATTTTAGATTGGGGATAGCGAGTGGGCGAAATGTCCGATCGCCAATCCCCAATCTAGCTAGCTGGCGAGATAATCGTTGATATCTTGCTTGCGCTTGCGGAGTTTGGTCAAAGCTTCGCGTTCTATTTGCCGCACTCGTTCCCGACTGATGTTGAGACGATCGCCTATTTTGGCCAAAGTTAGGGTTTGCCCGTCTTCTAAACCGAACCGCAAGGCGAGCACTTCTCGCTGTTGCTGAGTCAGTTCCGCCATCAGGTGGTCTAAGTCAGTCCGCAGGGAAGATTGCAGGGCAAAATCTTCTGGCGTAGTACCCGTATCTTCCAACAAATCGCCCAACTCTGTATCTTGATTGTCTCCCACGCGCAAGTCCAGGGAAAGTGGCAGGCGCGCGCGATCGAGATATTCGCGAATCTGTTTGGGAGTCAATTCTAGCTCTGATGCCAATTCAGCAGCCGTGGCCGCGCGACCGAGCTGTTGAGCAAGTTGGCGCTGAGCCTTTTTAATTTTGTTGAGCTTTTCGGTGATGTGGATGGGTAAGCGGATGGTGCGGCCTTTTTCGGCGATGGCTCGAGTAATTGCCTGACGAATCCACCAATAAGCATAAGTAGAAAATCTGTAGCCCTTAGTCGGGTCAAATTTTTCTACTCCCCGCTGCATCCCGATCGTGCCTTCCTGAATTAGATCCAGTAAATCTACGTTGCGCTTGATATATTTTTTGGCAACAGACACTACCAGGCGGAGATTCGCTTCCACCATTTGGCGCTTTGCCCTTTCCCCGTGTTCGATCGTCCGCTGCAACTGTGCCTCAGACAGCCCAACTGCCTGTGCCCATTCAGCCGCCGTCGGGTCGCGGCCTAACTCTTCGGCTAAAATATTTTTCTCCTGATGCAGTGCGGTTGAGCGCTGTACCTGTTTCCCGTAGAGTATTTCTTGCTCATGGGTCAACAAGGGAACGCGGCCGATTTCCCGCAAGTAAGCGCGAACAGAATCTGTATCTGAGGACTTAAGAGTTTTCATGAGCTTTTCCCGCTGAGGATCTGTGCCTCTAAAGGTTTGCGGTAGTCGCAAACCCCTAGCTTTAGCTGGGAAGGAAAGCGGGCGGGGACTTGCGCTTTCCTTCCATTTAAAGAGGCTTAATTTTATGGTAGCTAGCTACTACTCCCAGTCAGCACCGTCTCAGGTTAGGTTTTGGTTGGGGTGTGCACAATACTACGTTATGTTAAGAATCTTAACATTTGTGAGAGCAGTTGCCTACATTTCTTCATATTTATTTCAGGCCAGGCTGGACTGTTGATACGAGAGTATCCGCTTTCCTGGCTTTACAGTTTGCATCAATATAAACAAAATCCGCCACATCTCAGAGGGGGAGATTGGTAGAGGGGGAGGAAACGCTGGGGGCACAGCGAAGTGAAAAATACAATTTAAAGGCCCGGCAGCTTCAGTTGGCGATCGCACAAAGTACCCAAAAAACCGGGCTTTTTACCGAATCGGCGCGCTGTAAGGAGGTATTTTGGTTGAAAAACCCGGTTTCAGGCCACCCGTCTGTCCAAGGGTATAAATTTGAAGTTAGAGATATTGATGAACCCGCCCTACAGATAATGACCAATTAACAATTGACCCATAGACTTGAATTGCAAGCATTCGCTTTCCAATCTTGAAATGAATCTGCGTTGCATCTGCATTTATCTGCGGTTTCCCGATCGATCAAAAATTTATGCAATAAGTCTAATCAGTTCTTTGCCGTTGAGCTTCGTACAATATGAGGGCTCCGGCGATCGACACATTTAAAGATTCTACGCCACGACTCAGGGGAATTTGGATTTGTCGATCGGCCAAACTCCTCAATTCTTCCGACAAACCAGAGCCTTCGTTGCCCAAAACTATCAGAGTCGGCACTCGCAAATCTACTTCCCAATAACTTAAACTGGCCCCGGCGACGGTTGCTAAAATTTGCATTCCTCGATTTTTATACGCGGAGACTTCGGCGGTTAAATCTGGACTGACTGCCATTGGCAGCTTAAACCAAGCTCCTGCGGAGGCGCGCAGCACTTTGGGATGGTCTAAATCGGCGCTGTCTGCGCTCAGCAGCAAACCGTCGGCATTAGCAGCCGCAGCCGTGCGGACGATCGCCCCCAAGTTGCCGGGATCTTGGATTGTTTCTAAGGCTATTCCTAAAGTTGACAATTTTGCGGGTTCTGTTGCGGTGCGGGGTGCGGTGGCGACAATGCCGTCGGGTTGGACTGTCGTGGCGATCGACTCTAACACTTTTGCACTTACTAATTCTGTGCGATCGGCTAAATTAGCAACTTGCTGCCAAAGTTCCCCGTGCTGATCCAGCCATTCGGGAGTGCAGCAAACCGTTGCTAGCGGGTATTTGGCAGCGCAAGCTTCTTCGAGCAAGTGCGTCCCTTCGAGTAAAAATAATTGTTGTTCCCTGCGTCCCTTCGAGCTGTGCAGCTTGCGAATTTCTTTAACTAGGGGGTTTTGAATACTTGTCAGCATTGTTTAATTCAGCAGAGCGAATGGGGTTATTGCCTGTATCGGGTTAACCCCAAACTTCCTTCTGCCTTTGGAATGCGGAACCCGGGACTTGAACCCGGAAGGCTTGCACCACATGAACCTGAATCATGCGCGTCTACCAATTCCGCCAGTTCCGCATCGGTCACGAATTACTACATTGCCATATGTTCGCCAGTTTGTCAAGTGTTTTGAGGAATTTATTTTTTTTCTGGACTGCGAGTAATATTTTGCACAAATTACTGTTCGGGTTGAGAACTGCTTTAGTTTCGAGGATTTACTGTTAGCCAAACATCGCAAAACGCTGTGTAGTTGAGTAGGGTGCGTCAGATCGCGTTCGGTTATTAATAATCCACAAGCTTTGATCTGACGCACCCTACGAGATTTGCTGAAAAATGGGAATCTAATCGGCTAAATCGGGGAAAACCTCGCGCACGGCCGAATGCACCAATCGGTGCTTCTGCACGTTCAATCCCTTCGCCAAACTCGGATTCATTTCCAAAGCTTTAATCCCGCTATTTGCCAACTGCAAAACATAAGGCAAAGTGCTGTTATTCAAAGCTTGAGTCGCAGTCCAAGGCACAGCACCGGGCATATTCGGCACGCCGTAATGCACAACTCCTTCCTCAACATAAGTAGGATTTGTGTGAGAAGTTACCCGCAAAGTTTCCACGCAGCCGCCTTGATCGACAGCGACATCAACAATCACAGAACCGGGGTGCATCTTCGCAACGAATTCGCGAGAAACCAGCACCGGAGCTCTTTTACCTAAGACCAAAACCGCACCGATTAACAAATCAGCATCGGGAACAACTGCTTCAATTTGCAAAGGACTGCTGTAGAGGTATTCTACTCTGGAACCGAACAGAGTTTCCAAGTAGGCTAAACGATCGACATTTACATCCAAAATCTGCACTCTAGCGCCCATTCCTACAGCAATTCTGGCTGCTTCCGTGCCGACAATTCCGCCGCCCAAAATCACAACTTTACCCGGTCTTACCCCCGGTACACCGCCCAAAAGTACGCCCCGGCCGCCTTGCTGTCGTTCCAGAAACCGAGCTCCGAACTGCACGGCCAAACGCCCTGCAATAACGCTCATCGGGGTCAGCAGCGGCAACTTTCTGTCCGGGAGTTCGACGGTTTCGTAGGCGATGGCCTGGACTCCGCTGCTGATTAAATGCTCGGTTAATGTGCGATCTGCAGCCAAGTGCAAATATGTAAACAGCAACTGCTCTTTTTGAATCAGGGGATACTCAGCAGGCAGCGGTTCTTTAACTTTAACAATTAGTTCGCGCTTCCAGACATCTGAAGCCTTTAAGACAATCTTAGCCCCTGCTTCAACGTAGTCCTCGTCCGCAAAACCGGCCCCAGCACCAGCATTCGTTTCCACGAAAACTACGTGGCCTTTGTCCGAACAAGCCCGAACACTTGTGGGACTTAGCCCGACTCGAAACTCTAAATCCTTGATTTCCTTGGGGACGCCTATTTCCATCTATAACCTCTAATCTCAGGCATACATAGATCGAATCTAACCTAAAAACCATCCCCAGCGGGACAATACCATTGTAGATTTTAGATTTGGCAATCCGGCTGGGCTAGGAGAATTTTTGTGGGATTTTCAGCCAGTGCGATCGCAATTTCCCAAATAGGTAATTTTGCATAAGGTCGATCGTCTTTTTAGCTTGTTCCTACTTTATTTGATATGCGTGGTCGGCATTGATATACCCTAGGTCAAAATACTCGTAAATAAAGCCACTTAAAATGGTTACTCTACATTTACCTTTTATACCCCTTTTTTTTTATTTTTTTTGTGACTTACTTTTTCTTTAAATGACTCCACATTATAATCAATGAGGGGCAGTTTTTTGGGCTGGTAAGAGTAATTATTTTTTAGGCAAAGCGCCCGTATTGAGTACGCACCTCAGCAACCATACTATCTTGAGATATTCCAACATCTTCGCCAGACTTTCAACTAACTAGGTAGGTGCAAATGAACTTTTGACATTTAAGGAAACTTATCTGCTAAAAAAAATGGTAAAAATCTCAACAAACAACCCGAAACGGTATAAAGTAGATGGTGGTTCTAGAGATTTGCTTAAAAAAGAACTAACTTCTAGAGAGTTTGGTGTGAATATATTTGATCGGTCACTTATAATTTAACAGGCATAACTCGCCCCCCTATCTAAACAAATGCCACGCACACCTACCTTAACATTCGATCGCGGAACTCTCCTGCTGCACCCGCCGCCCAAAGGCAGAGACTGGGTGGACTTTGCCACTTGGGACGATCGCGTGGAAAAATACCGCATTCGGGCAATTCACTACCGCCCGCTGGTAGAATGCCTTCAATCCGAGTGCATTCACTTCACGGACGAAGCTAGGGGATACGAACTACTAGGACTCGTACCCAGCGTGGAAATGCAGCCTTACCCACATCAAGAACAGGCCCTCGCAGCTTGGCAGGAAGCAGGAAGCCAAGGAGTAGTCGTCCTCCCCACCGCTTCCGGCAAAACTTATCTGGCACAATTAGCCATGCAAGTCACTGGTCGCAGTACATTAATTGTAGTACCAACTCTCGATTTAATGCACCAGTGGTATGCTAATTTAAAAGCAGCTTTTCCCGACATCGAAATCGGATTGTTGGGCGGAGGTTCGCGGGACAAAACGCCAATTTTAGTCGCTACCTACGACAGTGCAAGTATTCATGCAGAAACCTTGGGCAATAAATACGGTTTGCTGGTTTTTGACGAATGCCACCATTTGCCAACGGATTTTTATCGAGTAATTTCCGAATATGCGATCGCGCCTTTTCGACTCGGACTGACAGCCACACCCGATCGCACCGACGGCCGCCACAGCGATTTGCATTTCCTCATCGGCCCGACAGTATTTAGCAAAAGACCCGAAGATTTGGCAGGCGATGCTTTAGCCGACCATAAAATAGTTCAAATCATGGTAAAACTGTCAAAAGAAGAGGGCGATCGCTACGCCGAATTAATCAACATTCGCAACGACTTCTTAAAACAGTCTAACATCAGAATATCCAGCCTCGAAGGTTGGAAACAGTTTATCATGGCAAGCGCGCGATCGCCCCTGGGAAGGCGCGCCATGCTAGCCCACCGCCAAGCCAAAGAAATCGCCCTTTGTACCGAAGGAAAACTGCGAATCTTAGCCCAAATACTAGCAGAACACTCTCCCCAGCGCACCCTAATTTTCACCGGAGACAACGCCACAGTTTACCGAATTTCCCAAGAATTTCTCATCCCCACAATTACCCACCAAACCCCAGTCAAAGAACGCCACGAAATCCTCGATCGCTTTCGCAGCGGCGAATACAAAACCCTCGTCGCCTCCCACGTCCTCAACGAAGGAGTGGACGTTCCCGACGCCAGAATTGCTATCATATTGTCAGGAACCGGCAGCGAACGCGAATACATCCAGCGATTGGGTCGAGTTCTCCGCAAAAGCAGCGATGTAAATAAGTTAGCAATTCTCTACGAAGTCGTCACCGAAGACACCAGCGAAGAAAGAACATCCCAGCGCCGCCGAGGAGGAATGCAGCCTCACAAACCCCAACCACAAACACAAATAGAACCGCCAAAGCCAGAATATCAGAAATTAGAAACTGTCAAACCGACACCGATTTACGGAGTTAACCGAGAGACAACTAAAAAAGCAGCAGAATCACCCGCAAAATGGGGAGAAGACAATGATGAAATTCCCTGGTAGCAAGCCTAAATAAGTTAGTTGTGGGATGGGTAGTCTTAGTGAAAAGATGGCTATATAATTAAATCACTCCTAGGTCTATTTAAAAACTACCATCTACAATCGATTTACGGAGTCAACCGAGAGGCGACTAAAAAGCAGCAGAATCACAGAAAAGTGGGTAAAAAATGATGATTTCAAGGAATCTTGAAGGTTGCCCAATTAGTGTATAATCTGAATATTGACTAATTCATAGTACCGGAAAATGATCGATCTCACACAAATAAGTAACTTTAAAGTCTTCCCCAAACATACAGGAGTTTGGGAGGGAACTTGGACAATCCTCAATGCTGATTTCCAAGACACCCAGCGTTTTACAGCAGTGTTAACCCAGAAAATTGTTGATAACCAGTGGAGGCAAACTAACCTTCAAACTTATGCCAATGGCAAGAGTGAAACACAAAACTTTGTGGGTCATGTTGTCGGTGAAGGGCAAGTAGAAATTGAAAGTAATGACTCTATCTTTTCTAACTACAAGACACTAGCCACAGAAGTTGGAGATAATTTAATCGTTTTTCAAGTATGGGACAAAGCAACTGGCATTCTCAAGGCTGTAGAAACCATAAATCTTGTCAGTTGCGATCGGCGAATTCGGACTACCCAAAGCTTGACAGAAGAAGGAAAACTCAGGGGAGTTATGGTGATTGTCGAACAAAAAATTGAGTAAAACTTTTCACTGCTTATGCTACCAACTGATTTATTAAGTCACCGCCAAAACGGAGAATCAATCGTCCCGCTACGCCTCAAGATAGATGCTAAAAACTTAGAAGCAGCTATCGAAACGATAAACTGCTTCCAAGAGTCGATCGGCAAAACCCAAGGCGAGCTCGACGGACGCTTGCTAGAGTTAGAAGGCGACAGCCCGGATTATCGGCTGAAACGGGGATTAGCGCACCTGCTGAAAGGCGGTTTCTGCACCTTGGAAGTCATCAGTCCCCTAGAACCCTCAGAGTTGAGACAGCGGGTTTTTGCATTGTCTGCGCGATCGACTCCCAGCCCTCAATCCACCCAATTAACCCTGGAAAAAGTAGCAAGTGAACTCAGCCAAGACTTAAACAGAGAAGTTTTGCCTCACGAAATCACTACAGGTTTATACGCGGATTTAAACGAAAACAAAATCCTCACTGAGTTTAATGCACCAACTCCCGAAAACTTGCTGCACAAATACAATCTTTCTCAAGTTCAAGGCATATTTTACCGAGCAAGTCAAGTCCAATTAACCGCCCACCGCAACGATCCAGGAGAATACAAACTCTTATTTCGCTATCTGAAACTATTTCAATTAATGACTTATATCGAAGGCGATGCAGACCACGGTTTTACACTGACAATAGACGGCCCTACAAGCTTATTCAAACCCAGCACCCGCTACGGCTTAGCCCTGGCGAAAATGCTGCCCGCACTGCTGCACGTCACCAAATGGAGTATGCACTCGACACTGCACACAAAAGATCCTTTTAGCGGCGTTTTGAAAACAGGAAAATTTACCCTAAATTCCGACTGCGGTTTAGTCAGCCACTATCCCCCTGGCAAGCCTTATGATAGTATGTTAGAAGCAGCATTTGCTGAGAGATGGAATTCCACAAAAACCGAGTGGCAACTGGAGCGAGAAGTTGATTTAATTCCGATTCCAGGTAGTGTGATGATTCCCGACTTTCGGTTAGTGCATCCCGACGGGCGAGTGTTTTTATTAGAAATAGTTGGCTATTGGCGGCCGGAGTATTTGCAAAAGAAATTTGCACAAGTACAGAAGTCTGAATGCGATCACTTGATTTTAGCTATTTCCGAACGGCTGAATTTAGAAAAAGCCGGGGTAAATGTAAATGATGTGCCAGCAAAAGTAGTTTGGTTTAAAGATAAATTGTTGCCCAAATCAGTCCTGGAAGTCCTCGAAGAGTAACCAATCCGCGCATCAGTTGCGAACTTATTTCTTTTTCTCTCTGCGCCCTCTGCGGTTCAAAAAAAGCCTATTATATGAATTAAATTATCCTCAAAAAACATCGCACATTGCACGCTATACTAAAATGGGAATTTACCCAAATCCTTGCCACCGCATACTCTCACCCTAAAATCGATTGAAAAATGCCAGACACAAGTATTGTTGAAAGAATCAAAAAGCTTTTAGCCCTCGCCACCTCATCAAATGAAAACGAATCGACTGCTGCGGCCGAAAAAGCTTCCCTGTTACTTGCACAGTACAATCTCAGCCTCGCGGATTTAGGGCCAAATCACCAAGAAGAGATTGACGAAAACTCTGTTGAAACAACATCGAAATTTGTTACTTGGAAAATGATGCTGCTGTCGGGAATTGCCGATGCTAACGGTTGCAATGCCATGCGAAATACTTATACGGGCAGTATGTTTTTGGTGGGAACCTCTACAAACCTGATTGTTTGCAAACATCTTTACGAGTATTTGAGTTCTGCGATTGAAAAAAGGGCTAAATACCGCAAAGGAAACGGCCGGGGGTTGGCGTATCTGAATGCTTTTCGGGTTGGATGCGCGACAAGGTTGAGACAAAGATTGTTGGAACAAAAACAGGAGATGGAAGAGTCGGGGATTCCGGGTTCGGGGGATGTGGCGGCGACTCCAGGGATTGTAGTGCGATCGATGTTTGAGAAAAATCAACAGGCGATCGCCGATTATCTAGAGGGCCGAGGGGTTAAAATTAGAACGAGAACAGATTCTCAAGTCAGCAGCGAGGCGGGTTTTAATTCGGGGTATGAAGTGGGCGACAAAATTAGTTTGCACAAGCAAGTGCAGCAGCAAGGGGATCTGAAACAACTGAATGAATGTCTTTGAGTTCTCGATAGTAATTGATGGATAATCAAAACAGGGATAAACTTATAGCAAATTACAAATTAGGTCTGATTATTCCGATTCTTCCGATTCATCCCGGACTCTGAAATAGTAAAACAGATTAGCAACAGCCAAATCAGACGCTTTTTCCAAGTTCGACGATACTAAACTTTTATGACCAGCTATTTTCCCTTGCTCAATGATATAATCTTCGTACTCTTGACGCTGCTGCGGAGCGAGCATTAATTCCAGTTGAGTCCGAAGAGAATAAAAATGAGACTTGGGCCGCAAACTTTCATAAAATAACTGTTCATCCGGTATTGCTGAAGCTGTTGTTGCTGATTTTTTATCACCGCTTGATGAAAACTTTGCATTAGTAAAATCGTTACTCTGTAAATGTTTTAGCTCACTTTCGGGCAAAGCTTTAGTCCATTCAATCTGATTAAGCCAAATGTCTAAGGCAGCTAAATCGTGATTGTGAATTCGCGTGATTTCTGGGAATAGAAAATCGAGTTCGTCGTCCGAGTCGCAGCCAGCAATTACTGTTAAGCCATCTTGACGGATTTGTTGTTGAAGTTGAGAAAGCCGATCGCCCGCAGCACCAAATTCATTTTGCACCTGATACGTGCCGATAATACTTTGCTCGATCGCCCAACTGCACTCTAACCGACGCAACTGTCCCGCCGCACAAGTTTCTTCTAATAAATGCGGATTTCTGTAATCTGCTAAAGCCTCAAACAACATCCCCCGCGCAGCATCAATTTCAGCATTGCGGCGATTAATATCTTGCAGTTGCAAAGCCGATCGCATTCGTTGAATTGCTTGATTAAATAACCCGTAAGCCCGCACTAAGACTAGGCGATGGTTCTCAAATTTTATATCTGCAACAACTTCGGAAATTAATTGCTTAATTTCCGCGCCTTGACCTTTCAAAAGTTGTTCTAAATTGATGAAACCATTTTCTACTTTAACTTCCAGCCTCTCTACCGCTTTTTTTAGTTTCAATGTCTGGTGCAAATTGACCGCTGATAAGGCTACCCCGGCGAAAGTTCCCACACCAATGACGGCTGTTGTCGCTTGCAGCACCCCCAAAGTGGCTTGGACGCCTTGAAAGCCCATGTGCATTTGCTGCATCTGCAAGCCGCCCATGACGAACTGCATAGGAGACACTAAAGGTGATAACGGGCTGTTGTTGACAGCCGCGCCAACGGCATGGGCCATAAACTGTCCTGTCGCTGCATCCCTCGCCATGCCGATCGGTAATCCAGCGGATGTAAACACTTGTGCGTACTTGCCAGCCTCGATCGCAGCCTGTACCGCTGGGGAAAATACAAAGTTCATCATAAATTTTTACCCTGCTAGCATCTCACAGAACAACTGATCTATTATGATCCATTTAATTAAAGAAATATTATTAGGCGCTACAAATGAATACTTCGTTAATTAGTTCCCAAACCGTTGAGCTTATTTCGCTGCTGACACGGCAAAAACTCCGAAAAGAAGATATTTCTCCGCCGATGCTTTTCCTGGCGGGGCTGGTGACAGTGTTGGTGGGAGTTATCTATGCCGACGGTACGGTTGGCGCTGAGGAAACGCAGCGACTGAGCACAACTATGACGGCACTTATCCCCGCTAACAACAGTTTGCGCCCATTGGTAAAGCCGATGGTTAAGGCCGTGCGATATCAGGAAATTTACAAAAAAATGCACGAGTTGCTGGCCCTGACATCGTGCTTTTCCGAGGAGGAAAAACTGCTGTTAATTAGTTTTGGCTATCAGATGTCGGCAGCAGATGGAACAATGGACGATCGTGAAAAAGAGTATTTGATACTTATCGGTAACACACTGGAAATTGACTCTCGATACTTGGCAGTTTTGGAAGCGAGTTTTAGCAGTCAAGCAATAAGCGATACAGCAGCTTTAGCAGAAGTCCACTCGTTACTAGATCCCGCACGATTTCAATCTCTCGATTCTTTGTTTGTCCGTGCTGCTAGTCACATTATCGAATATTTGCCATCCAAACCCAAACAACAAAGCAATCAAAAGCATTCAGTTTCGTCCTATCAGGAGTTGAAAAAATTTCAGGAGTATCGAAAACAACTGGATACAGTTTGTGGCAAACTACATTTAATTCTGCTAGATGGAAGCGAGCGCAGCGTCTTTTCTCGTACTTTAACAGAAGAACTAACAAAAATATCTCGCAACTTGCAATCTCAGCGTTTCCGCGTGGCTGTTGTCGGCGAGTTTAGTAAAGGCAAATCAACTTTACTCAATGCGTTACTCGGCGAAGAAATCCAACCGGTGCGGGATATTCCCTGTAGCGGGACTGTGACTATTTTGAAATATGGTTCGCAGCGCAGGGTGATTTGTCGCTACAAAGATGGACGGGAGGAAGAAATTCCACCGGCACAATATCAAGAAAAAGCTTCCATTTCGGAAGAGGCGGCTTTGGGATCTTGCGAAGATGAGATAATCAATTCGGAAATTAAAGAAATTGTTTTCGAGCATCCCGAATTAGAGTTGTGCCGCAATGGGGTAGAAATTATTGATTCTCCCGGATTAAACGAACAAGCGGAACGCACAGCGGTAACTCAGCAAGTTCTAAAAACGGCTGATGCAGTAATTTTCTTGACTCATGCTCAAAATGCTTTAACGGAAAAAGAGCGGGAACTGCTTTTGTACTTAAAAAAAGAACTGAATTATGCGAACGATCGAGGCGCAAGTAATATTTTTATTGTTGTTAATTTTTTCGATTTGCTGCGCCGAGAAGAGAGTCGCAATCAGGTAAGAAAAAGGGTGCAAACGATTGTTAATGGGGCCAATCCGATTATTGCGGGGGAAAATCGGAGTCATTTTATTTCTGCTCAATCAGCATTGGATGCGATTTTAGCAGGAAATGAAAATGACGATTACCTAAAATCTTTTCAGGGTTTTACAAAGTCGGTTGAGCAGTTTTTGACAGTTGAACGGGGAGCGATCGCACTTCAGCAGTCGGCATCTGGAATGAAGCAAATCATTGACACTGGCTGCGATGAATTGATTCAAATGCGGGAAATGTTAGAAGGAAAGTTGACAGTTTCTCAAGGAGATAAGGCGCATATTTTTGAACAAATGGCGGTAGTAAGCGGCCGCGATGTCAAAATCAAACTTTTAGCGGATGAATTGATGCAGCAATCTTTAGACAAAACTCTTGAATCTTGGAATCAATGGGTGGAAGGATTAGGAGAACGCCTGATTACAAAAAAAGAGCGCTGGACTTCTGAGCATTCGCATATGTGGAGTCAAAAAGAGTTGACTAAAGATTATTCCGATCAATTTGTGGGAGATATCACCCAAGAAATAGAAGATTGGGCTACTCAAAAAGTACAGTTTATTTTTCAACAGAATATGGGAGCTTTAAATAGTCAAATAGATGAAGACATTTATGCAATTCGGCAGGAGTTTCAAAAGTTCGATAAGCAACTGAGTAGTAACCTTGTCAGTCAATTTAATAATTTGGCGATGGCCGGTAATTTGGGCGGGATTGGTACAAGTGGAAGCGGGATTGCTGAATCAATTGGTGAGATAGAAGATGGCGGCTTCATGGGCGGTTTAGGGATTGGTGCCGCCGTCGGTGCTGCTTTGCTGTTTTTTACAGGGCTTGGTTTTATTGGAGTTATTTTGGGTGGCTTAGCTGCGGGTGCTGGTGGAGGTTTGGGCTGGAGTTTCTTAGATGGCGACGCCGTTAAAGCTCAAATCAAGGAAAAAGTTTGTGAGTTAGGGTTTGAGAATTTCGATGAATCTTCACAGTCTATTTTTGATAAGATACAAGAAAGAATTATTGCATTATTCGAGAAGCGAATTGAGGCGAGTAATGGTGTGATGTCAAAAGCTATCTCGCTGTGGGAGAATTTATTAGAACAGCAGGAAAATCGCGATCGACAAAATCAAGCAGAATGCGAAGCAGAAAAGGTTTGGCTGGCTGACAAACGTCGAGAACTCGAACAAGTACAAAATCAAATTCAAACAATCTTAAATCAAAGCGATCGCTAATTCAATGAGTAACGGCTAAGCGCAAAAAAACCATAGTACCTTGTGAATACTATGGTTTTTTTGGCAATGACCTACTTATGACTGCGATTTCTACGCCAAAACTGGCACCGGTTGTGGCCAACGTCCCATGACTTTACCAATCACCGCCAATTCTTCCATCAACTTGTCGAACTGATCCGGTGTTAAAGATTGCGGCCCGTCAGACAAAGCTTTTTTCGGATTCGGGTGCACTTCAATCATCAGCGAATCAGTACCAGAGGCGATCGAAGCAAACGCCATTGACGGTACAAACTGCGCCCAACCGGTACCGTGACTGGGGTCAACCATCACCGGTAAGTGAGTCAGAGTCCGCAATACAGGTACTGCCGACAAATCTAGCGTATTGCGCGTATATTGCCTGTCATACCCGCGAATTCCGCGCTCGCACAAAATCACGTTCGGATTGCCAGAAGCCATGATATACTCAGCAGCCATCAACCATTCTTCAATGGTGGCGGAAATGCCGCGCTTCAGCAAAACAGGTTTGTCTTGAGCTCCGACTTTCTTCAACAGTGAGAAATTCTGCATATTTCTCGCCCCGACTTGTACCACGTCCGCTACTTCCACGATCGCACTTAAGTCGGCCGCATCCATCACTTCGGTGATAATTCCCAAACCGCTAGCTTCCCGGGCCGCAGCTAGCAATCCCAAAGCACTCTCGCCGTGGCCTTGGAAAGCGTAGGGGGAAGTTCTCGGTTTGTACGCGCCACCACGGAGAAAATGAGCTCCAGCAGCTTTGACGCGCATTGCCGTTTCGACAATCATTTCTTCGTTTTCGACCGAGCAAGGGCCTGCTACGATCGCGATCGGGTGATTTAGGCCGATCGTCACAGTTCCTAAAGGAGTAGAAACTTTTACTGCGCTGGGTTCTCCTTGGCGGTACTCCAGAGAAGCGCGCTTGTAGGGTTTTTCGACGCGCAGCACTTCTTCAATCCAGGTGCTCATTTCGCGCAGTTGCAGAGGTTCGAGATCGACGGTATCGCCTACCAAACCCATGACGGTTTTGTAACGGCCGACGATTTTTTCTGGGATCAAACCCCAGGTAGTGCGGAGGTCTTCGTCTAGTCGATCGATCTCGGCTTCTGGAGTGCCGGCTTTCATTACAATAATCATATTTTTTTTGCCTTTTCTGTTGGGCTAGACACGGATTATGACACGGATGCACTGAGAAAAATAGATGCAATGGGCGATCGAGAATCTATTTATATCAGTATTTTTAGCATTGTTGTGGGGCTGGTTCTTGTTTCCTCCCCAAAAACAAATTCTAGATGGTTAACAGCTTAGTTGTTAGCTAATAACTAATAACTAATGACTAATGACTAATTTTTTGGTTTGGCCGCGCGCCACGCTTCTCGCATCCGTCCAAAATTGGTATTAAATTCTTCCCACCCCAGAGTGCTTCCTGAAACTTCTTCATCCCAGGAAGCCGAGAGGACTCCGTAGCTCAATCCCAGAACACCTAGACCAAAACAGCCCATGCTTACCAGCAATACTGCTGTGTTGGGCAGATCGAACAAGTCGTTGCTGACTACCAAATAGCTTACAAAAAATGTGGAAATTCCCAGGATTGTCGGTATGCCGCAGAATACCGCTATGCGGGATATCATGCGTTTGCTGACTACTTCAGGGATGGATTGCGCCTGTTTTCCGGTTTTGTTAGCTTTCGGCTGCTTGTCAGCAGAATCCGACTCTAAGGCTGCGTTTGCTTGGGGTTCTGGGAGCTTTTTAGGCGTTTTTTTACGATTTGTTGCCGGTTCAAAGGGCAAGCGCTTGCGGGGTGGTTCGGAGGACATATTTTATCTCTAACCTGAAATCTCGAACATTTTTCAATAAGTCTCGGTGTTTGTCCAAGATTAAAGAATATTGTCGCAAATTTTGGCTTTGGTGTTTAGCCGCGAATGCCTAGACGCGCAATCAATGCTTTGTAGCGATCGACATTTTGCTTTTGGATGTATGCCAGCAGGCGCTTGCGGCGGCTGATCATCATCATCAAACCGCGCCGGGAGGCGAAGTCTTTTTGGTTGATTTTCAGGTGGGCGCTGAGTTTGGTGATGCGATCGGTCAGCATGGCGACTTGGAGATCTGCTGAACCGGTATCGGTTTCATGGGTTTGGAAGTCGCCCATGATTTCTTGTTTGCGCTGTTGTGTAAGAGCCATGAATTGATTTTAGTTTTTTTTGTACGATGTCACAATCTCCAATGATATCACAGGTGATCGACAAGGGTGCAGCGTGCGGGATGAAATTTTTGCTGCAAGAGTTCGCAAACCGAGATATAAACGGAGGAGAC
Source organism: Microcoleus sp. MOSTC5 (assembly GCF_036701825.1). Taxonomy (NCBI): domain Bacteria; kingdom Bacillati; phylum Cyanobacteriota; class Cyanophyceae; order Oscillatoriales; family Microcoleaceae; genus Microcoleus; species Microcoleus sp. MOSTC5. The sequence goes on from NZ_JAUBRK010000009.1 coordinate 27,103, forward strand.
GGCAGTGCCGTGTCCCTACAATCGATCGGGGTAGGGAAACGGCACTGCCGTCTCCTCATCATTCCGGCACAGCCGGAATTGATATTAATCCCATTGCTGGGAAAAGTAAATTGCAACTGAAGCTGTTGAAGACTGGACGATCGGCAACTTCCAGTTTTAATCCCCTTGCGGGGAAAAGTGAATTGCGACTGTATGGTGACGGTTGTAGACCCAGCAGAGTTGTCTTGATAAAGTTTTAATCCCCTTGCGGGGAAAAATGAATTGCGACACATTGCACCTAGCGCAGATCGCACCCGTAATGAAGCGGAGTTTCAATCCCCTTGCGGGGAAAAGTGAATTGCGGCGATAACATACTTACCTATATTACTGGCCTACGCCCTGTTTTAATCCCCTTGCGGGGAAAAGTGAATTGCGGTCGTCTATCTAACTTGATGTACTTAACATCAGGCGTTTCAATCCCCTTGCGGGGAAAAGTGAATTGTGGCGCAATTAATGACCTATCATACTCCACTTTATTGTTTCAATCCCCTTGCGGGGAAAAGTGGATTGCGACAAGGTAAAGCGGGTGTGTTACTAGAAGCGTTAGACACCATGTTTCAATCCCCTTGCGGGGAAAAGTGAATTGCGACTCGGCGATAGCAAGGAGGGCTGGGTAGATAGCTATGTGTTTCAATCCCCTTGCGGGGAAAAGTGAATTGCGACCATGAGGGCGGAGCGCTGGATCAAGTCAGGGAAGGCTAGTTTCAATCCCCTTGCGGGGAAAAGTGAATTGCGACTGTTGTCTGGTATGTGCAAGACGTACAATTTACAGAGTTTAGTTTCAATCCCCTTGCGGGGAAAAGTGAATTGCGACTTTTTATTATAGACTATAAAAATCCTAATAAAGCAAAGTTTCAATCCCCTTGCGGGGAAAAGTGAATTGCGACTCTGAAGCTGGTAAATCACTTCTGTGTTGTAGAGGGAGTTTCAATCCCCTTGCGGGGAAAAGTGAATTGCGACGTGACAAAGCAATCTACATTCAACCTGATTATTGTTTACCAGAGTTTCAATCCCCTTGCGGGGAAAAGTGAATTGCGACCCCTCGTTGTGAAAGCCTTGCGTAGTAAAGGCTCCAGAAGCCGTTTCCGACCGCCTCTGATGCTGAACTCACTTAGGGCCGAAAATCACCTCTCAAAAATCCCTGAAACCTTTACGGGACAAGGGAACGGCCGCCTCGACCAGAGAATCGGTGTTTCAGCCATTTAGCGAGGCTATCGCACAGCTAAATGATTGAAGCGCTAAAACACTGCTCTAATCTATTTAATTTTATAGGTACTGGCGCTGTTTATTTAGATAGTAATTAACACGACAAGTTTGTATTGGCTTGTGTGATTTACAATCACAATTTAGCAATGGCGTAAGGTTAACCTAGATTTCCCTAGCTGTCAAGTGTCAAAAAAAATACTTTAGACAACGATCGAAGTTGGCGCTTGAGTCACCGGCGGGCCAGAACCCCAAGTTTCTACCTGCCCGATCGCCCGCGTTGACAAAGCATAAAAACGGATGTTATCTTCATCCAAATTGACCCGTCCCCGCAGGCGAGTGCGAAACTCCTCAAACTGACGCTGAGACAGGACACACTCAAAAACCATAGTATTGACCAGAAAACTATCGGCTCAAATAGGCGATCGCCTCACGTATCCAATCATCGGCATTACCTTTGGCGCACAAAGTGCTGTCTTGACTGAGGGTTTGCAGCGCTTGCAAGACTTCAGCCGCAGTGTATCCCATCGCCAGCAGGATCATCTCGACTTCTTCTTGAATAGCTGGGGGGACTCCGGCGGCGACTGAAGTTGTCAAACCTGCTTGCTGTCGCCATTCCGAGAGTTTGCTTTTGAGTTCGAGGGCGAGACGTTCTGCGGTTTTTGTACCCACGCCCGGAGTTTTGGCGAGGATGCGGGTGTTACCGCCGACGATCGCCTGGACTAAATCTTGCAATCCTAAAGTATCGAGAAGTGCGATCGCCAGTTGAGCACCGACACCGCTGACACTCGTCAACTGCCGAAACAAATCGCGTTCTGCCGCGCTGCCAAAACCGTACAATACGATTTGGTCTTCCTTAACTTGCTGGTGGGTAAATATTTGGGCGACTTCGCCGGAGGCTGGCAATTGACCGGTCACGCGGGGCAAAATTTGGATTTCATAGCCAATTTGATTGACTTCGAGAGTCAATATGACGCGGTTGCTGCCTTTGGCGATATCGGCGACTGTGCCTTTGAGATAGCTAATCATAGAGTTTATAATACACCGCTATTGGCTTTCATCAAACTCGGCTATGATGCTGCGGATTTCGTTGAGGCTGATATCTGTGCGATCGGATTTTGAGTAAATGGTTAACAAAAGTACGCTGAGGGGCGATTCAATCTGATAAATCATGCGATACCCTGCACTTTTCCCTTTTTGGATGTTGCTGTTTTTCACTCGGACTTTTAAGATGATATAATCTTCGCCCATTCCGGGAATGCGATCGCCAATAAAATTGCCTGCCTGTATTTGTTCAATTACGGGCTGAGTATCTAGCCGGATTTGTCGATACTTTTTGGATAATTCACGCAAATTTCGCTTATACTCAGGCGTTAAATCGATTTGAACTAGATGATCGGATTCATTCGACATCGATGCCCTCCCACATTTGAGAAAGAGGTATTCGCTGTCGGGTTTTAGCTTCCTGCAACGCTCTTTTGAGACTAGCTTTTACTTCTTCAACTGGAGTATCGTCGGGGTCGTCTTCAGCTTCATCTGTAGGTTCGGGAAGAAGGACGATAATTCGCACGGGGCCCGGAGTGTCTAGTGTTAAAGGTCGATCGAGCAATAATTGACCTTTTTCGTCGATCGTTCCTGTGACTTCAAAGGCTTTCATGTGTTTTACCTTGATTTTTTGAAATTAATACTATTATATAACCCTGCACCAGGGAGTTTTTTTTTTTAATTCAAAATAAGATGATGTTTAACCAAAGACAAATCCGTCTTGCCAAAATTCACAACCAAAGCCACATTGAAATTTTCCAACGATTTGACAAACCACATAATTTCATTAGAAGCTTTACCTTCATAGTGATTAAACAAAATAGAAAATCGCTTTTCCAACTCTGGTTTAACTTTGCCCGAAAGTAGAACGAGTTTGAACATTAAACCCATAGTCCGGCTGGCGCCGAGGTTGTACACCAAGTCGTAAAAAACGTAGTGGCTGGGATGTTGGGAATTTTCCACTACTAAGAAGTTGAACAACTGGTGGCAAGTCCGAACTAACAATATATTATTGAATTTCACCGAGTCATTTTCTCGCAATGTATTTTTGATTTGCTTGTACAAACGATCGTTAAATTGACGCCCGCCGTATTCTGGTTCGACCGACGATATTAAATATTCATATAAATCCACTTTAAATGAACCGTAAGATGGAGTTTTTCTGGAATCTCTCAGGAAAAATTGAGCCGCTTCTTTGTAGCTGCGATCGCCTGCTACTACTTTTCCCGCAAATTCCCTGACCGCTAAGTGCAGTTCTGCATCGTTCAAAAGTGTGGGATTAGCTGCCCGCTGCACAATGCCTATTTCTGTATTTCTCGGCTCAACCAAATAATTTAAATATTGAGACAAATGTATTTCAAATTGTCGCTGTCTTTGAAATGCCAGTTTTTTGATAGTTTGTTGGTCTTCCTCAATGCTGTCCTTGCTCAGTAGAGAATGGCCGTACAAATAAGGATACCTACAGATCAATTCGCCCAAAGGAGAATCTGTATCTTGTTTCTGCTGTTCCGCCTCTCTATCTAAGGCTTTTACTAAGCGCTCTATGGTCTGGAATTCTTCACTTTGAGTAAAGAAAGCTATTTGTTCTTGCAAGCGCTTGACTATGTAAAATTCCATCCCGAATCTGGGAGAAGTCTGCTTAAATAAAGCTACCAACTTGGCGATCGCCAAGTGGTTTTGGGAATGCAATTGCCAGCGGTTAATCGGGATGTAGCAGCAGCGGTGGAGGATATATTTAAAGTCGTAATTTGCTCGCTTGACTGATACTATACTGTACAAAGTTGCTTCAATCTCTCGATCGGGATAGCCCATGCCGTCGATAAATAGCTTTCGGAACCGTTCGATCACCTGTGCGGGGGATTCTGTTTCCACGCAGGAGACGATGTGATCGTACAATCTCTGTTCGTTGCTGCCAGTTGGAACACTCTCTGAGGGCGGGGTGAGGATGCTGCTGCCTGCATCGGTGTCTGCGCTGCTGTCTGCAACTTGTGCGACAACGACTGTCGGTTTTTCTTCAAAAGTTCGATCGGGATTCAAGAACCAATAGTGTTCTTGGCTTAATTGTTTGTTCGCAGCCCAATCCAAAGCTGACTGCAAACTTTCCCCTGTCAATAACAGCGATTCATCTTCGCGGTCAGAAGCCAGCCATGCTGCTAGCGCGGAGCGGTACGGAGCCAATTTTCCCAGCTCTTTTTCTACCCAGAACCGATTAAAAACTGACTGATAAATTAGGTTAGAAACTATTAATTTACCGTGAGATTTAACAACCAGTCCTGACAGTTGCAATTCGATTTTTTCGGGAGAGTAATCTGCTGCTACTCCCTGCGATTCCCCCGGTTTTGTTGGCTGGGGCGGTTGCAAAATTTGCTGGTACAGCGTTAACAGCCGTGTGATGTCGCAGTGGCTGTGGAAAATGCGATCGCGAATTGGTGTCAAATGTTGGGGTTCGTCTTCTTCTTCCCAATTTTTAATAATTCTGTGTTTGACCAGTTTTTCAACCTGATGAGCTTCGGAATTTCTGCCAATAAAAGGCCCGTATTCAAGTACCAAGTGGCAAACTTTTTGAGTTAGAAACGGTTGTCCGCCCGTCCAAGCTAATATTTCTTGGAGCACTTTTTGGGGGCGAAAAGCTTTGAGAGCCAATCCTTTTGCTAGCGGCAAACTTTCGTGCAGTTGGAATCGACTTAAATGAATCTGCCGTCCAATATTAAAAGGGTTGCAGCTTGGATCTCGGATCAATGCTGAGGGGGCTACTACTCCCATAACAGCAAAAGTCAGGCGATCGTATTCCGGTTGCTCTGCCCGCTTGGAGTAACAAGCCCGGATCAAAGCAAAAAAATCGCTGGTACTGAAATTTAGGCTGCTGATGCTGTCAATGTCATCTATGAAAATTACCAGATTTTGCTGAAGTGACTTGAGCAAAACTTTTTCGATAAATATCTCCAATCGCTGCACCGGCGATAGCAGTTCGCGATCGTTCCACCACTTGATGGCATCAAACCTGTTTGTGAGGTGCAAACTGCTTGCCATGCGGTACATGATTGCGGCATACCACTTTTGGGGGGAGATATTTGGGCTGCTGATGCTTCTCAAGTTGACGGCCGCAAAAACTGTACCTTCTGCTTGCAACATTTTGGCGGTTTGCACTAGCAGGCTGGACTTGCCCATTTGTGGCGAACTCAACACGTAGCAGAAGTCTCCGGCTTTGATCCCTTCGTAGAGTTCGCTGTCGGCCGATCGCCTGACATAGGTGGGCGCACCGGCAGGCAAATATCCTCCGACTTGATATTGGTAGGTGGAGTTGACTTCTGCTGTCATCTGGGAATTCATCAAGATGCTACGCCCCTATGCTGTGTGATCGAAAGGTTACAAAATTCCAATTATTGCCAGCTTAATATTGTTTAAAATTTTTGTTCCTCTTTCTCTATTATCTACTAGCTCAGCTTTCTCCTGGTCAATCTTTACCGTATCTTTGCAAGCGTTGGCCGCAAATCCTACGATCGGCCTAATTGTACCCCGGCAATTGATTCTTTACGCTCGTTCACATAATTAGATGAATTTTCACCCGATCGAATTGAAAACGCTAAAATGCCCTTTTTTTCACATTTTTTTACAATAATACTTTAAAAATCACTCGGTGGTATGATGTTGCCAGGGAAACTCATAACCGCAGCGCCGTCAACCTTCTGCCTTCAGATCCGCCTGCCGGATGCCGGAGGCAAACGCTGAGCAAGGCTGCCAATAAAAAACCCCAGCGTTTTGCTGAGGACTGCTTGAGTGGGAGATATCGTTAATCTGCGTTTTTTTTAGTTGACTTAGATTGCATGGAATTCCATGCTGCTGACTTTCCCCGGGCTTTCGCGTTCGGGGATTCCTAAGAACAAACTTTTCAGGATGAATCCACAAAAAGTTTAATTCTTAAAGGCGTTGTCAGAGCCCGGCAAACCACTCGCTCAACTATAAAAGTTAAGTCTGTGGCTAATTGTAGAAGATGCGCCCTGATGGCTTAACTACCCGATGGATTAGCACCCTGATGGCATAACTCCCTGATGGATCGGCGCCCTGATGGCTTTCGCTCCACTACCCAAAAGATTCGGGTTGGTAGATGATCGTGGACGTTAGTAACACGTCACTTCCGGCGTTTCCGATCGCAAGCGGGTGTGCCTGTCTGAATTGATTATGGCAGGCAGATTTATCAGAAGACAAGTGGGTTATTGCATCAACCCATTTCTGACAGATCGGGTTAGCCAAAAAGTGTCAATCTACGAAAATCAGGGTCATCGAACATGAAAAACAGCATCTTAGTATTAGGGGTAATTGCCTCGGCTGGCTTCGGCTTTTTCGAGGCAGGCAGCGCCAGCGCTTCTGCGATCGCCCCACAACCTTCATCAACCAGCAGTTTGACGGCTTGGGAGAGTCGTCCCGACTTTAACTACACTGGAACGAATGAGGATGGGGAGCAAGAAGAGGTAAAAACGGGTAAAAACAGGAAATAATTGGCGCTATAGTGTGGTTCGCTGTTGTGCGCTTGTGGTTGTGGTTGTGGTGGCGTTTGTTGTCGCAACCGCCTCGGATCGAGGCGGTTAAAACTCGATCCCAATAATCAGTCTACCTAATCCCGGGGGTGGGGGTCAGTTTCTGAGAACCGTGGATGGGAAAATAAACAGGTAAGGCAAGTCTGTCGGTGCAGTTTCCCCGCCTATAAACTTCCTTACCTTCTGATGTTCGGGATTCGGATCTGGCAAAATCGTATTTCATCTCGTAAAAACCCAATGGAAAATACTCTCGAAACTACCCGCAGACAGCGCGTATTGACAAGAACCCAGGAACGGCGTCAGGCGACACCCAAAGAAAAACAGTTGATTCACCTGCTAGCCAATATGGCTTGCAGTTTGATTAAATACGACTACAAACACGCAGCCGGGAAGGGAACCCTCCCGCCTTCGGAAAGCAAGCGTTTAGCGGAATGGCACTACCTGCGAGTTCAGCAAATCCGCCGGATCGAACGCTCGTTGGAGCCCGTAGCGACCCTCAAGCGGGTTTACTACAAGAGCATCCTCAGTCCGAGGGATCTGAAGTCTTTGAAACTTCTGTGGCTTGAGGACGACAAGAACCGGGTCAAACGGGTCGATCCTGACTTGGACGACATCCTCAGCGAAGCTTTGGATCGGGGAGATACTTTAAAACAGCTATTTCACTCGATCGAAGTCAAAGAACGCACGTTTGCTCCAACTCCTCGCCCCGGCGCCGTGCCGCTTTGGGTCAAAGAGTGGGAAGACTCGGAATATGACATAAACTTTTTTCCGCCTTCGTTCTCTGCATGGGTTTCGATCGTGGACGACTAGCTTCAAGACAAACTCTTTGACATGGCATCGATGGTAAATTTTAGATGGTAGACTTATTTGCTATTGCTGCCATTGGCCAAGAGTGTGCGGGCGTGAGGCTAAACTAGCCGGCGTTGCGCGCAGGCATCCGAGTATAGAGAAGTGAATCGGAGTCAGTACCATTGTACAATGGGGGAAAACCAGGGCTTCAGCTAATAGCTGATAGCTGATAGCTGATAGCTGATAGTTTCTCATGACTGACTCGATTTCAACTTCTCCTCTAGACTCGGCAGCCGATACAGCCGAACTCCGCTCTCAGTTGAGGTCGGGTTCGGAAAAAGCTCAACTGCAACTGCTGCAACAACAAATAGCAGATTCCGGTTGGGATGTATTGATGGAATTTTTATTAGAGCGCAAGTCAGAGGCACCGACTGCGGTAATGGGTAAGGCTTACCAAATTCTTTACAGTGCTAATTCTCCGAGAGCGGCGGAGTTTTTGCAAGCGAATTTTCCGACTGGGCTCGTGCCGCTGCGATCGGACTCTAACATTGATTACACTCCCCTGCAACAATTATTGGCATTACAGGAATTTCAAGAAGCCGATCGCTTAACTTTAGACAAGCTTTGTGAATTGGCGGGTGATACAGCTTTGCAGAGAAAGTGGCTGTATTTTACGCAAGTTGAGAGTTTGCCCGTGGCGGATTTGCAAACAATTAATACGCTGTGGAAAGTTCATTCCGAAGGCAAATTTGGCTTTTCGGTGCAGCGGGAAATTTGGCTGAGTTCGGGCAAGAATTGGGATAAGTTGTGGCCGCTAATTGGCTGGAAGAAGGGAAATAATTGGACGCGGTATCCGCAAGAATTTATTTGGGATTTGAGCGCGCCTAGGGGTCATTTGCCGCTGTCGAATCAGTTGCGGGGAGTGCAGCCGTTTTCGGCTTTGATGGCTCATCCGGCTTGGGTTAAGTGAATGGTTTGGCGCCTTTTGGAGAATGTGGGGCGGGCTGAATGTTCGGCCCCACATTTGTTGGTGAGGGAGTGTTGGATTGAACCACAGCGATTCACACACGTTCCCCCTGTTCCACTGTGCAGGAATTCACAGGCCAGACTCCTGTTCCACAGAGGAAGAGAGGGCATAGGAGCGGGCTTTAGGAAAGTTGGGAAATTTTCTATAATAGACTTCTCCCATCGTTGAAATCCCTTCTCCCGCTTGGTTGCTGGCGGACGGTTCCGGAGAGGATTGTCCGCCAGCAACCAAGGCTTAAATAAGGATTTCAACGGTTTGTCTAATAAGAACTACCCAATTTTATGACCTAATTTTTACTGTTTTTTGTCAGCTTGTAGCGACTTTTATTGACACATAACGATCGCCTGCGCGATCGCCCGCGTAGAATTGGACGGTAGGGCCGATGCGATCGTTTTAAGGCGGGGCGGCGGTTCTGCGGAAGATTTGGCTTGTTTTAATGATGAAAGAGTTGTCAGGGCGATCGCGAATTGTACGATTGCAATTATTACAGGCATCGGGCACGAAAGAGACGACTTTCTCGCCGATTTAGTAGCAGATAAACGACCCCGCACTCCGACTGCGGCGGCAGTTCAATCTCTACCAATATTAGCAGATATTTACTTGGAAAACAAGCAGCGAATGCTCTATTTAGCAAACGCTGTGCGGGCAAGATTTCAGACAGAAGAAGAGCATTGGCAACTGTTACAAAATCGAATTGAAGCGATTATCGATCGCGTGGAATCGGGAGAATTGCCTCTTGAGGAGGTTTTCGAGCAGTTTGCGGTGGCTGTGGAGTGCTTGCAGGAGTGCGAAAAATTTTTGGCGCGGGGGAAGGAACAGATGGATTTGTCGATCGAGCTTTTAGCTGCAGAACCCGATTTTTAAGCGCAGGTGTAGGCGCTCCGCCTTTATAAATAAAAAGGTAATGACACCTTATCAAGCACGAATAGGACTTTCAGCAATGCACCAATCCATAACAACCTGTCCAATCTGTTCCCAATCAGAATGCTTAGATCTATCGACTATTTTTGCAATTTTATGAGGAGTTTCCTTTTTAAGATATTCAACGGTATTACTCAGTGTATTTTCTCCAAAGCCAAGTGATATTTTACATTGACATTCTCCACTATTACTGCATTGCCAGTTAGCTTGACACCAATTATCTATACAACTTGATATATTGGGAATCAGAGAAAGTTTTACTTTCCAAAAAGACTTAATATTAGGATTACTTGCCTGAATAATTTATTTCATTCGAGTTCCTTTCTTGAGATCTAAAAAATATCTAATATCGACTGCACTACTAATATTTTCAAAATATTTTAATGCTTTGAGTCTTTCCTGATTTCCTGAACACAGTTCAGATAAAATTGAGTTAGGTATTAAGTTTTCAATTTCACGGCAATCAAGAATAAAAGTTTGTGTATTTATACAAGTTGAATCGCTCTGAGTTTGCAGGCGAGATGCTGTAGACCCAAGGTTTCCATCAGGAGCAATTTTATCGCTATCTACAATACAAAGGCAAAAGCGTTTTTTTGCTTTCTGAATATTAATATACTCACTAGAAATTGTATTACCACCACCGCCTCTAGGTTCGCATACTATTTGTACATTCCTCTTTTTCCATATAAGATAAACTTTTGCTATAGTTTCGTAAAAAACAGCATCATCACTATTTTCACACAAGAGTATGGTTTTCTGTACTGACTCTGAATCATTAAAAAAACGTGGAGCTACTTGAATAATTTGCTGACCTGAATTCTCAACCACTTGCGGTTCAAGACAAGGATTAACAATTTCAATATACCTCTTTACCACAGAAAGATAAGATCTAAAATTTTGTGTAGCGTGGTTAGATAAGTGTGTGTAAACATTCCTTGTAATTTCAGATAAACGACAGCATCGAGCAATCTTTTTTAAAGTTTTTCTCTCAGCTATTACTAAATGCTTACCTTCACGACGAGCAGTTGCAAGAATTTCTAAAGCCAAAACAGTCTCATCGTCCCAAGTATTTTCTTCTCCCTTATCTACTACAGAGCTATCAATCAAAATTAGCATTTATACAAGTTCCATTTCAAAAAAACCTAGTGGCCAGTTTAAAAGATACCCATCTGAATCGAATTGGGCATTTCTTATGGTTAGTTCTCCCACTTGATCGGATGGCTCAAACAAAACAATGTTAATTTCATCAGGAGAAATTTTACCTTCAGCAATTAATTGTCCTAGGCGATTTACCAATACTTCACTATGAGTTTCAATCATTAAACGTAGATCAATGTTTTTCTCCTTAGCTGTTTTGATTGACTTAACCAAGGCATCTGTTAAAGTCCCTTGCATACGGGGATGAAGATGTAACTCTGGTTGCTCGATAGCGTATGTTATTGTTCCTCTGTTTGCTCGACGAGAGGTTGACTGTACGTTTTCTTTGGAACTTAGTGACCATAATTGAGTAATAACAGGAAGAATTTGAGAAAAACCAAACCCAGTATCAGCAATATTAAGGTTTTTATCCGAATCCTTAGAACATATTGTTAGTGAAATATGGCCTTCGCTCGATTTAATTGATGGCTTAAATCCAAAGTTATCTAAAGTCCAAGCCGAAAAGCTTTCCATTTCTGAATTAGTTAGATTACGCAAAAACATTGCAAGATTATTACCTTGGTAATCCACTTCATCAACCGCTAAATCTTGAGTTCGGTAATAACGCTCTGCTGTAGCTCGTACTGGCCCAATATACCTAATATTCTTGGAGAAGTTCGCTAGCGTCTCATTACATTTTTCAAGAATATAAGGTATTGCATTTGCGATAATTATATCCCTTAGCTCTTGAAAATCCTTTGTCTCTATTGTCCAATCTCTTGTTTTATTTTTCCAGTATTTGCCAGCAAAATTATTTTCTTTAATATATTTTAGCAGATTTTCTGAGTTGCCTAGACCAAAGGAGAATGCCATTTTAATAATAGTCTCTAACTTAGTTGTAGGATAAGCCGTCTCCTCGGTTTTGTCTATCAAGGCTTGAAATAAAGCTCTGAAGCGAGAACGATATCCAATAAAACCAGGAAATAGTGAGGAGATTTTTTCAAAATCATATTCTTTTTTTTGCTCAATTTCAGTAATAGTTGGCAGAAGCAAACTACTATCAAATTTTATGGCAACATATTTACCCAAATTTAAGACGTTAAATGAATTATTAACCAAAAAAATCGTTACAGAATCATCCTCACCCAAATCTAATTGGATTTTTGAATCCTCAAACTGCAAAATAATTCTACTTGTTCTTGTAGTTTTTTTCTCTTTATCTTCTGATACCTGGAGAGTTAAGCTTATATCAAAACTGTTTAAATCCTGTACTCCCGAAGAATGAAAGTAGAGAAAATCTCTATAATAGGTTAATTTTGTTGCGTCTAGCTTGAAGTTAAAAGAAAATTCAATATTGTTATTGTCTTCTGCTCCAGTTTGATGAGCATCTTTAAAATTACCGAAGTCAACTAGGCGACCAGACCAAAGTATTGGCCCAGTTGTTCTAGATTCTAAGCTTTGTTTCAATAGAGGAAGAATACGCAAAAAACTACTCTTGCCTGAACTATTTTGTCCAAGAAGAACAGTTATAGGCTTTAACTGAATATAGCCAGTGTCAGCGAGACAGCGTAATCTTTCCACTTTAATAGAATCCATTCATACCTCTTAATAAGGAATAACTTTAATAGGGTTGTCTTTAATCACGGTTGTAAGTTTGCATTAAGGTAAGTTTTGAAGGGATATCGCAGGAGTCACCAAGTTTTCTGCACATTCCAAAAATAAATCATATCAAACCCAATTGATGACACAGGATTTGATATGAAGCGAATTCTATTAGCCCGGATTTGGTATAGCGCGGTTTCTACAATTTGTCGATCGACCTTTTGGCTTTATCTGTCAGATTTTTCACAGCATCTTTAGCATCTTCTGCTGCGTGGCGGGCGGAGGCTTCCGCTTGTTTGGCTTTGCCTTCAACCTGGTCTTTTTTGTTGCCCGTGATGTTGCCGAAAATTTCCTGAGCTTTGCCTTCTAAATTTTTGCCGATCGCCTTCGCTCTGTCTTCTGCACTCATAATAAGCTCCGTTTGGCAAGTTGCTTTAGTAACATTGTAAAATCAACTCGCCTGCAATTGCCTTTAACTTCATATTAATTTATATTCTGCTTGACCTCGGTCTTCTCCTGATGATTTACTTCCGGCAAAATCGTCACTCAAAAAGCCAAGGATTTTTTTTTGACAACTGTATACATCCGCAAAATTCGTCCTAAAAAACTATTTCAAACTCGCCGCAGCAACTTTAATCGGTTCGAGCAATTCTAACGGCAAATGCAGCATATTCAATTGAGTGCTATCTGCTGCTTTCCTTTCAGGATCGGGGCCGTGATAATCGCTGCCACCAGTTGCCAGCAAACCGTAATGAAGACACAAATCTTTCAACTTTTGGATTTGGCTAGAACTGTGGCTGGGATGGTATACTTCAACTCCCATTAAACCAGCATCTACTAATTCTTTTAAGACTTCCTCAACAGCGCCGCCGCGAAATAAATAAGGGTGAGCCCAAACTGGTACTGCACCGCAACTTCGCAATAAATCAATGCCTTCGACGATCGAGAATTTCTCATAATGAACATAGGCCGGGCCGTCATCTCCCAGCCAGCGATCGAATGCTTCCCGCGATGATTTGGCGTGACCGGCTTTTACAAGTGCAGAGGCAATGTGAGGCCGTCCCGGTGCCATACCTGGAGAGGTTTTTGGCAGTTCGATCGCGTATCCCATTGCTGCTAATTTTTCGACCATTTCCTGCGATCGGCGAAACCTTCCTTCCAGGCGATCGTTCAAAGGAACTCGCAACTTATTCGCATCGGGATAAAAACCTAAAATGTGCAGCGATCGGCCGTTGTGAACTGTACTTAGTTCGAGTCCGGGGACTATTTCGATACCGTGCAAAGCAGCAGCGGCGAAGGCTTCATCCCAACCCGACATCGTATCGTGATCTGTGACGGCCAAAGCGCGAACCCCCGAAGACGCGGCGGCGGCTACGAGTTCCGCAGGGGTGAGAGTGCCGTCGGAATAAGTAGTGTGACAGTGGAGTTCTAGCATTTTTTCTGGTAATAAGTCAAAGTCTGCGAAATCTGCAATTATTCCCCTCACTCACGCGACATATACCGTCCCTGCGATCGACAAGTTTTTGGGTAATTTTAATCTGTTAGCTGTAATAAGTTGTCGCGCCTTTAATTGGGACATTTATGTTTATTAAAAGCTGGCGTGGAGTGGGCATCTTGCCCGCCTTTTCAGTTGAATTTAGATGCAGAACACCTTAGCTATATCTTGATTTCTCGCATTGGGTGAAGGACACCCTCTGGCAATTTGGAAGGAATCGGCGATATTTCAATACTTTGTATGTTGTGAACTGGGATAACTACCAGTTTATCTGCCAATTCGAGAATTATCGGGTCTGCGGTCAACATTTTGTGCAGGCGAGTGCCTAAAGTTGCTTGCTCTCCTACTGTTCCCTCTGGCGCAATGAACTGGAAGTGTTGCTGTTTGCCATTGGTATAGTGGATTGTCAGATCGATAATTCTTTCTTGGTTGGTTGCTTGCATAATTTTTTTTCCCTAACAGTCGATCGGGACTTCGCAAAATTAACAATAAATCAAAACTGGCGATCGCACCACCGTTGGAAAGCTTTTGACCAAACCGGGCTGTCGGTATGAAAGTTCGCTTGCTACTAATTTTATCACAAAAACTGTACTGAAACTCGCCAACTTACCAAGTATACAATTGGCAGTCGCGCTGTCTTTGCTCCTCAAGGCGCGAGATCCTTCGCCAGCAATATCTGTCGATCGGGCTTTCTTCTATGCCACTTGGCAAAGTGGCTCAATTTCGCCTCTGTCGCGACTTGAGTCAAAGCGCTATCAAGTCATACAGCAGAAGCATTTGAGCGCTTTGGTTGTCAAGGTGTTTCCAGGTGGGAACTGTGGAGGTTGAGATAGCGGCATTCTGCTTTCACTGCCGTTGAGGAATTTTTTATAAATTAATAACATAACATTCAGGTACAGCTTATGAAATCCACACTTTGTTTTCCCGAAACTTCTCTTCACTCTAACGCAGTCACTGTTAATAATAATGCTATTGATTCTTGTATCCTTGCAGCTTGGATTGACTTAGTAGGAGGAGATTTTGATAGCTTGGGAGGAGATGATTGGCTTCCATTGTGCGGCGACATTGATGACGGCGAAATTTATCGGGAATGGTTTTTGTGGCAAGACAGCGAAGTAACTCAAGAATGGGAAGCTTACGATCCCATTACTAATTATCGAGTTGTCGCATCTAGCCGAGAAATGATGATTTCTAAAATCGACAAAATAGAAGATGCTAGAAAAATTTAGTCCATCGGGAGAATGTTAAATCTTGATTTTTAACTTTAATAAAATTTGTGTAAACAGACCCGGTTTCTCCGAAAGGCATTAAAGAAACCGGGTTTTTTCGCTCACAACTCCAGGTTTAGGTTGAGCTATACGGGCTAAAACTAATAATTTATGTCGCTACTGCTTTTTGTTTTTCTCGTTCTAATTTGCGCTGCTTCAAGGCGGCAAGATTTTGTTTAATCGTGTCGATCGCAAATCCAGTCCCCTGCTGTTGGTATAATTCGCTGGCACGGAGCAAATCGGCAACAGCCTCGTCATCCGATCGCAAATTCGCAAAAGCCAAGCCGCGATTGTGGTAAGCTTCTGCCAAGGTTGAAACTTGTTCTACAGCGCTGGTAAATTTATCTTTGGCTTTGCGGTAATTTCCCGACTGATAAGCCTCAATTCCTTGTTGAAAATAAACGGAAGCTTTACTACCGCTGTCGGTATCTGGAAATTCTGGGTAAGTTAAAATGGGTTCTTTAAAGAGTACAGAAATGCTGCCCTTGCCGAAATAAGCCCAAGTCATTGTTCCAAACCCAATCCCCAGCACGAGGGCAACAATGACAGACAGAGCAATAAAATTGGTGAGTTCCATAGAGCAATATTTGTTGTATCTTAATATGATAAGATAATTTCTAACTTCTTGAACAATGGCGGCGCGGATTTACCTCAAGTGGAAAGGCTTTTTCGGTTTGCTAGCTTTAGTATTGTCGATCGGCTTAATTACTGCAACTGCAACTTCTGACGCAGCAACCAACGCGCAAACTCAAGCAGGGTGGCAATTGTTGCAGCGGGGCGAGACGGGGCTGGTGGTAGCAATGCGACACGCGATCGCCCCTGGTACGGGAGATCCTGCTAACTTTAAGTTAGGCGACTGTTCCACCCAGCGCAATTTATCAGCACAAGGAAGAACCCAAGCCAAGCAAATTGGAGCCGAATTTCGCAATCGCAACATCAAAGTTGCCAGAGTTTTATCGAGTCAGTGGTGTAGGTGTTTGGAAACAGCAAAACTGACAAATTTAGGCAAAGTCGAACCGTTCCCAGCACTGAACTCGTTCTTTAGCGACAGCAGCAAAGAAGCCAGACAAACAGCAACACTCCGCAAGTTGATTCTTGACAACCGCAACACTAAAGGCGCGATTATTCTGGTAACTCATCAAGTAAATATTACCGCGATTACTGATATTGTTCCGCAAAGCGGCGAAGCTGTGATTCTCAAAGGATCTCGACAAGGTAAAATCCAAATAGTCGGACGAATTGGAGGATTTTAAAGAGATAGAAAGTTATAATATTACTGATTACCGATTGCTAATTACCTATTACCAATTTATATGAGTTTCCAATACAGCGCCGCCCTAGTGACTTTAGCAGACCTTGATAAAGAAGTTCTTGTGAAATTTTACACAAAATTTCTCGACATAGAACCAAACCCCTACATTCCCAATACTTATGCTGAATTTCAACTCCCAGGCTTAAGACTCGGCATATTCAAACCCAAAGATTCCCACAAATCGGAATTTACAAATCGAGCCAAAACAGGCATGAGTTTGTGTTTGGAAGTTAGCGATATCGAAACTGCGATCGCCCGAATTTGGGCTTTAGGTTATCCGCCCGCCGGAGAAATTATCAAAACTTCTCACGGTTTAGAAATCTATGCCTTCGATCCCGCCGGCAACCGCATAATTCTACATCAATTCCATGAGAATGTAGGATGATGGCTAATTATTGGTGAACTCTCGATCTTCTCTTCGCGTCCTTCGCGTCTTCGCGGTTAGTTCAAAAAAACATCTAGTTCACAACCCGCTGAGGATTGCTATATAAGTTATACAATTGCTTCACGACCTTCGCAATGAGATTGTCAAACCTGCCTCTACAAATCAAAACTGCCTTAACTATCTAATCAGTTCAGCAAAACTATAAAAACTGATTATTAATAACAACAAGGCTGTCAGATGAGTTAGTTGAAATTGAGGCCGCGGGCCCATGGATTCCCGCACCAGAATTGAAAAAGACGAACCAATTATATAACTCAAAGACAGCGTTAAATACTGCCACTCCAATGTTACACTCCACAGCACAAGCAAAATCATCGCCAAAGTCAACATCACCAACTCAACAAAGCGAGGCGGATCGTGCTGAGTAGACAGAATCAAAGTGTCCAACCAATATTGCCAAGGTCTCATTTTTTAGCGATCGAGCTTTTGGATTTTGCCTTCTAGCTTAACCTACGATCGCCACTCAGTTTGTTGCTGCAAACACTTTAAAGCCTCCGCCGTCTCAACCTGCGGAAATTGCCCGTAAAAGCGACTGACACTGTAAAAAGGGTCTGGGGTTTCCAAAATAATCGACTTATCGCCCATTTCGGCCAAAAATCCCATCAATTCTACCGGGGCGACAGGCGCACAAATCCACAAAGCCGCAGGTTGCTGCGACTGCAAAGCCAGCGCCGCCACAGCCATCGTCATCCCCGTAGCAATGCCATCGTCCACCACAATCGCCAAAGCCCCTGTCGCGCTGACATTGGGGCGTCCTGCAGATAAATCCGTCAGCAGAGATTGAGCATTATTTTGAGCCACGGGCAGTGCTAATTTTTGCAAGCGCAAATTGTGCTGCTTTTGCTTTTGCCAGAGAACGTGGCCGTCAGCAGTTGCAGCCCCGATCGCCAATTCTAAATTATCTGGGCGAGTAATTTTCTTGGCGACAACCACATCCAAAGGACAGCCCAAGCGGCGCGCAATCGGCACAGCAACTGGCAAACCTCCGCGCGGCAAGGCGTAAACAATCGGTTTTACAGCCTCCTGTGCCGTTAAATTCAACTTGCCGAGCTCGCCCAGAACTGCCTCGGCCAGTTTTTCGCCTGCATCGGCGCGATCGTCAAAAAACGGGTTAGAGAACATATTTTTGCCTGTACGAGCTCAACGAAATAATGTGAGACTTGCGAGTATTAATTTGAGATTGTGCGATCGACAGCATCGCATACAAGCTTCTAGCCAATCTCAAATCACCAAACCCGATCTAAACTATAAACTCTAGACTCAAAAAAATCTCCCTAATTGTAAAATTTATGTCCAGCGACTTGCAACTGAGCCTTTTTGACAACAATCAAAGTGCCACTTTCCAAACTGACTCAATACCAGCAAATGCCAAAATTCCCATTCCTCCCGGCACTTATCAAAATATGGAACAAATCGGCGAGCACTGCAACCGCTGTCACCGCTGCGAATTAGGCAATACCCGCACTCACGCTGTCATCGGGCGCGGCAATCCTCAAGCCTCAATTTTGATTGTGGGAGAAGCGCCCGGACAAAACGAAGACGAAACCGGATTGCCCTTCGTCGGGCGATCGGGCCAACTGTTAGATAAGATTTTAGAATCCGTGGGATTGAGTGCAGAAACCGACGTATTCATTGCCAACGTCATCAAATGTCGCCCTCCCAACAACCGCCCTCCGACAGCAAAAGAAATCGAAGCTTGCAAACCTTACTTGCTCGAACAAATTCGCATCTTAGACCAGAAAATTATTTTATTAACTGGTGCAACAGCCCTGAAAGGTTTGCTAAGCGACAAGCGACCAATTAGTAAAATCAGAGGTCAATGGATTGAATGGGAAAATCGTTTGTGTATGCCGATATTTCACCCATCATACTTGTTGCGAAATCCCTCCCGCGAACCGGAAACTCCGAAATGGTTTATGTGGCAAGATATGCAGGCTATCAAGGCTAAATTGGATGAATTAAAATAGCCATTGTAATGAATTTTTGTGGTTGCTTTGTAGGGCGTGTTCACCAAAAATCTCCAATTCCCACCCACAATCTACAAAAACCAGCCCCCACTCAACCTAAAATTCGTGAATTTTCTTACACCTTTGTTCTGAACAGGCAAGATGCCTGTTCCACACACAAAGACTAAATTTTATTACACCTTTGTTTTGAACAGGCAAGATGCCTGTTCCACAATCACAATTATTTCTTGTGGGGTGGGCGTCTCGCCCGCCCAAAAATACAATTTAGTTGCGGGACAACTTATTTTTTGCCTGACAATCGCGCAACCACAAACGAATAGCCTGAGCAATTTCGCTTTCACTATCTTGGCCTAATAAAGGACGAATATCCGCCGCAGTACCAAACCGAGAAACGATTTTTGCCAACTCCCATCCGTTCTCCGTTTTAGTGAAAAATAACCAATGATATTGCTGAATTTCGACTCGTTCTCCCCCGCGATACTGCCGTTCCAAAGTCGTAATGAAAACTTGACTGGCATTTTCAGGGAGTGCATCCCCAGAATTTAAAGGTAACGGTTCAAACTCCGGGCGACCGGCTAAAATTATTTGAGGCAGCGCGTAACCGGACGGTGTGTTAGTGTTAGGAGAAAAGTGCGATCGCACAATTACGCGATTAGCATAACTCGGCAAATCTTGCAAGAGGCGATCGACCAAAGTTTCTAAATCAGCGGGACAGGGCGATCGCACTAACAAACCATACCGACTGGCATTTATACTGTTAGCATGAGTTTTCACAAAATTAACTGCCACAGTCGGAGTTGCAACCGCAGATATCAGCAGATAAACACACATGAACGCAGATAAAATTCCATCGGCGTTCATCGGCGTTTATCGGCGGTAAAAAACAACATTCCTATTGTTACTCCAACTCTTCACAAATACGCCCAAAAGCCGCCACCGGATCGTCCGAAGCAGTAATCGGCCGCCCAATCACCAGATAATCCGCACCAGCTTTCAAAGCAGCCTTCGGAGTCATCGATCGCCTTTGATCGCCCCCATCGGCCCATTTCGGACGCACACCGGGACAAACTAACACAAAATCATCCCCGCAACTCATTCTTAACTGTTCCACTTCTTGCGGAGAACAAACAGCCCCAGCTAAACCCGTTTCCTTAGCCAACAATGCCATGTGCAAAGCATATTCCGGCAACTCCAAAGGTATTTTCAACTCAAAAGCCAACTGTCGCGAATTCAAACTCGTCAACAGAGTAATTGCAATCAACTTAGGACTCGGTTTATCCACAGCCGCTGCCCCTTCAGTCAAAGCCAACTGTGCCGCTTTTAAAGCATCTTTACCACAAGTAGAATGGATAGTCAATAAATCCACATTGTACTTAGCAGCAGCCCGACAAGCACCAGCCACAGTATTCGGGATATCGTGAAACTTCAAATCGAGAAAAATCCGCTTTTCCCGCTGTTTTAAAATTTCCAAAATCCCCGGCCCGGAACTCACAAACAGTTCCAAACCGACTTTCCAGAAAGATACTTGCGGCAGTTTGTCCAGAAGTGCGATCGCCTCTTCTTGACTCGAAACATCCAAAGCAACAATAATTCGATTATCAGCGTTCATCAGCGTTCATCTTCAGTATTCATCTGGGGTTAAAAAAGAGATTCAAGACACCAATCGCACAAACTTATTCTTCCCAACCTGCAAAACCTTACCGCCTAAATCAGCAGGTGATTCAAAAGTAAGATTAACATCAGAAACCCGATCGCCCTCCAGCTTCACCCCACCGCCCTGCATCAACTTCCGCGCATCACCGCTGCTTTTACAAAGCCCGCTAGCACTCAGAATATAAAACAACTTAGCCGGAAACTGGACGTTTGCCAAAGAAAACTCCGCCACAGCATCAGCTTGTCCCGCAGCACCTTTAACCAGCGCAATTGCATCTTGTTGTGCGCGATCGGCCGCTTCTTTCCCGCGATACTGGCGCACCACATCCACAGCCAAAAGTTTCTGTTTTTCTCGCGGATTTTCTGGCAATTCATCAAGTGGCAAATCTGTCAATAGTTCAAAATACTGGGCGATCGAACTATCAGCAATTTTCTCCAACTTAGAATACATCGTCAGCGGGTCTTCCGACAAACCCACATAATTGCCCAAGGATTTCGACATCTTCTGTACGCCGTCAGTCCCGATCAAAATCGGCATCAGCAAACCAAACTGCGGTTTCATCCCAAAATGTCGCTGCAAATCTCTCCCCACCGCAATATTAAACTTTTGGTCGGTTCCCCCCAATTCAACATCCGCTTCCAAAGCCACCGAATCGTAACCCTGCATTAGTGGATACAGAAACTCATGCAGATAAATTGCATTTTCCTGCTGCATCCTGTTATCAAATCCCTCTTTAGCGAGCATCTGCTGCACCGTCATCGTCCCCAGCAGTTCCAAAATCTTCGCTAAGTCCAATTTCGACAACCACTCGGAGTTGTAGCGAATTTCCAAACGTCCGGGCGTGTCAAAATCTAGAATCGGACGCACTTGGTCTAAATAAGTCTTGGCATTTTCCGCCACTTGTTCGGCCGTCAACTGGCTGCGCATCTCCGACTTCCCGGTCGGATCGCCAATTCTTGCGGTAAAATCTCCGATCAGCAGTACGGCTGTGTGACCAGCATCCTGAAAAGCTCGCAGCTTGCGGACGCAAATGCTGTGTCCCAAGTGAATGTCACTCCCTGTCGGATCAATTCCCAGTTTGACGCGCAAGGGTCGATCGACTTTTGCCAGCAGTTGGGCTAAATTTTCGTCAGGGTTGCTAGAATCAGGTCGATCTGGAAAAATCTCACTGACGCCGCGGTAAAGCGCTGAAAGGTTAGGAGTTATCATCGGGGAGCGATCGTCCATCATATTTTGCCAAAGTGCAGCAGAATTAGTTACACTCACTGGTTGACGCATAAAAACATAACTATCAAGCTACTATAATCCCAAAGCTGATCGGCTTTCATTAGCTGACCCCGCCCAAAAACGGATACCAGCCCCGACAACAGTCGTGGAGATCCCCAAATTTTAGACTCTTGTTCAAACTCCCAGATTCATCTGTGGAATAAATCTAAAATCTAAAATCTAAAATCTAAAATCGACTGACTGTCTCTAGGGTTCGCATCTAAAATTAAAAGTCTTAAACCCCAAATCGAGTGAGGAAGTGAAATCCACGTGTCAACCAACGCAGTCCGCAAAAACACGGAAAACTCAGCCCCCGTATTCGAGTTTGTTCAGTCAGTCAGTAAAGTGACCGCCGGAACCATACTCAGCATGACAATGCTTGCCAGTTCCGTAGTCGCTGGCGGACTGGTTGGCTTAGCGATCAGCTTCCGCAATTTGCCAGATGTTCGGATCTTGCAAACCTACTCTCCTACAGAAACTACCCACATTTACGACATCAACGGCAAGCCCCTAGCCAGCATCCACGACGAAGCCAACCGGGATGTCGTACCCCTTGACCAAATCTCCCCGAACCTGAAACGAGCTGTTCTGGCGATCGAAGATAGCAACTTCTTCACCCACAAAGGTATCAACCCCGGCGGGATAGCCCGAGCTCTCATAGTCAACCTAGAGAAAGGTAGAACCGTTGAAGGCGGCTCGACTATGACTATGCAGCTAGTCAAGAACCTGTTTCTTTCTCCCCAGTCAAAATTTAGTCGCAAGGTAGCTGAAGCGGTAATGTCTATCCGCTTGGAGCAAATTCTCAACAAAGACCAAATTCTGCAACTATACCTGAATCAAATCTACTTAGGTCACAACTTGTACGGCGTGGAGACAGCCTCTCGAAGCTATTTCAACAAGTCAGCAAGTAATTTGACTCTTTCAGAAGCAGCGATGCTGGCCGGCTTAATTTCTGCCCCCGAAGAATACAGTCCTTTCGTCAATTACAAGTTGGCAAAAGAGCGGCAAACAACCGTTTTAAGCCGCATGAAGGATCTTAAATGGATTACGCCGGCCCAAGAGACTGCTGCCCGCCAGGAAAAAATTAAGCTAGGCAAAATTACCTCTTTTGGTGGCTCTCAAGTTCCTTACGTAACACAAGCCGTAGTCCAGGAACTGACTAGGCGTTTCGGGCGAGATGCCGTGGTTAAGGGAGGAATGCGCGTTCAAACCACGATCGACCTCAAAATGCAGCGCATAGCCGAAGAGACCGTAAAAGCGTGGCACAATCGGCTTTACTACCAAGGGCTGTTTTACGATCGCGAGGAAGGTCAAATTGCCCTAGCCGCCGTCGATCCCCGCACCCACTTCGTCAAAGCAATGGTGGGCGGTGTCGATTACGAAAAGAGTCAGTTCAACCGCGCCATTCAAGCACGCCGCCAGCCCGGATCTTCTTTTAAGCCTTTTATCTACTACGCTGCCTTTGCTAGCGGCAAATACAGCCCCGATTCAGTTGTCTACGACTCCCCTGTCGGCTACCGCGACGGCGACGGCTACTACTACCCTCAAAACTACGGCGGCGGGTTCTCCGGTGCCGTCAGCATCCGCAGAGCTTTGGAAGTATCTCTCAACATTCCCGCGGTCAAGCTGGGGCAAGAAGTCGGATTGAATAAAGTGATTGAGATTTGCCGGGTGCTCGGCATCAGAAGTCCGATGGAACCGGTAATTTCTTTACCCTTGGGTGCGGTTGACCTGACTCCTTTAGAAATGGCCGGAGCTTTTGCTACCTTCGCCAACAACGGCTGGCATTCTGACACCACGTTTATCGTGCAAGTCACTGACAGCAGCGGCAACGTCTTGCTCGACAATACGCCCAAACCCAAATTAGTTCTCAATTCCTGGGCGGCGGCATCTGTCAACAGCGCTCTGCAAGGGGTAATTAACAACGGAACGGCAAGAGCGGCTCAACTTGGGCGGCCGGCTGCTGGGAAAACTGGTACAACTTCCTCAGAACGGGATATCTGGTTTGTGGGTTACGTGCCGCAGTTGTCGGTGGCTGTTTGGATGGGCAACGACAATTACAGACCGATGAGCTACGGTGCTACTGGCGGTACTATTGTCGCCCCTGTTTGGCGCGATTTTATGAGCCAAGCTTTGGAAGGCGTTCCCGCAGAAAGTTTCAAACCTGCTTCATCTTTTGAGCGGCCTTAATTATCAGTCATTGGGCATTGGGAATTGGGCATTGGGCATTGGGAATACTTTCTTTTTCTTCCTTCTTCCTTCTTCCTTCTTCCTTCTTCCTTCTTCCTTCTTCCTTCTGCTCACTAGGATTGTTTTTCCAGCTCAGATTTCATCCGCTCCAGCGTTGAGTTCATTTGCTCAAACATCTGCTGGGGCGTGATGCCAAATTGATTGAGCTGTGTTTTTAACTGCTCAACAGTCATCTGAGCCATGAAGTCCTCAGACAGCTCGAAGCGCTTCATAAAAATACGGTAGCGCTCCATCATTGCTTCCATCTGAGCGATGAACATTTTCTTGCCTTCGCGATCGAATTTGCCGTAATTGCCACCTAGTTTGATAAGAGATTGATAATCTTCAAACAACAGCTTGGCTTCTTGCTGAACAATTTCTGAATCAAAAAATCCCATAGCTTTCCTAATTTTTTAATATTCTACTAATTTTGATCGAGGCGAGAAATCCCACTGCTTTTTGTACTATTTTATCAGTTGCCGGAGGAAGTCCCTACCCCTGAAGGTACAAGAATAAGTAGAAATTTCCGTACAGGAGAGGCATCGGGCATCGGGCATCGGGCTTGCGATGACAACAGTCAACTGTCAACAGTCAACTGTTAACAGTCAACTGACTTCAAACTTCCCCGATGCGTTCTAGAGGCCAAAACCGCAGTACAGCGCGGCCGATGATATTTTGCTTAGGTAAAAATCCCCACCTGCTGGAATCGTTGCTGTTGTTGCGGTTGTCTCCCATCACAAAGTATTCATTTTCTGGGACGCGATAAGGCCCCCACTGGTATTTAGGAGGTTCGGCAATATATTTTTCAACGATGGGTTTGTCGTTGAGATAAACTAAACCTTTTTTAACAGCGACGGTTTGACCCGGCAAGCCAATTATCCGCTTGATGAATGCTTGGTCTTGGGTAAAGCCTTGTTCTTGCAACTTTTCGGGAGGGGCAAATACTACGATGTCGCCAGTTTTTGGAGGTTCGAGGTAGTAGGAGATTTTTTCGACTACGACGCGATCGCCCACGTGCAGAGTTGGTACCATAGAATCTGAGGGTATGTAGCGCGGTTCGGCGACCAACGCTCGAATCACTATTGCTAAACTCAAAGCAATAATCACTATCTGAAGATTTTCTCGCTGCGACTTCCACGCTTTCTGCCACCAGGTTTCCGGCGGATTTTCTGCTACTTTTGTACCCAAATTATTTTTTTCAGATGTCATGAAAGTCCTCGCTATATAGTTGCCACTAATTATCTGATTAAGCTCATCCGCATTTAAATTGCATCTCAAGAAATAATCAAACTATGAGCGGGCTGGGAACGCGAACCCGCCCAAAATATACAATTTAAATGCAGTACAGCTTACCGTTGAAGTATGTCGCTGTTAATTACTAGACTTGAAGAGTATGCCTTTGCAAACAATCTTGAAAGGCATCTGCGTTGCATCTGCGGTTTCCCTATCAATCAAAGATTTATGCAATAAGTCTCCTCTTGATATTAACTCATAAAAAAGGCAGAGAATTTAAATTCTCTACCTTTTTTATGTGAGGATTTTGAGTTGTTTGCGACTCCGAGATTGGTTATTTCCAAACTTTACTGGCGATCGCACTTACTCAATCTTACTCAGCGCCTTGGGGCAGCAATTCCCGCTTTTGACCTTGCAGCACCTTAACAATTCCGTCCTCGCCCACATCCACAACAGCGGTGTCGCCGTCTTTGATGCGGCCAGAAAGGATTTCCTCAGCCAAACTGTCTTCCAACAACCGCATGATGGCGCGGCGCAGGGGTCTGGCTCCGTAGCTGGGGTTGTAGCCTTCTTCTACCAGCCGTTCTTTGAATTTTTCGGTCACTTCCAGGGTGATTCCCTGTTCTGTCAAGCGGCCGAACACTTCTTTGAGCATAATGACGGCGATTTCCTTGACTTCTTCCCTGTTCAACTGGCGGAAGACGATAATTTCGTCGAGCCTGTTGAGGAATTCGGGGCGGAAGTAGTTTTTGAGTTCTTCGTTAACCAAGGAGCGAATGCGGTTGTAATTGGCATCGGTTTGGTTTTCAGTGAACTCGAAGCCGAGGCCGCCGCCGCCTTTTTCAATCACCTTAGAACCGATGTTTGAAGTCATAATCAGCAGCGTGTTTTTGAAGTCCACGGTGCGACCTTTGGCATCTGTTAAGCGGCCGTCTTCCAATATTTGCAGGAGCATATTGAAGACATCGGGGTGGGCTTTTTCGATTTCGTCGAACAGCACGACGGTGTAAGGACGGCGGCGGACTGCTTCTGTGAGTTGGCCGCCTTCGTTGTAGCCGACGTAGCCCGGAGGAGAACCGATGAGTTTGGAGACGGTGTGACGTTCCATGTACTCCGACATATCCAGCCGAATCATCGCGTCTTCTGAACCGAAGAAGTAGCCGGCTAGGGCTTTGGTGAGTTCGGTTTTGCCGACGCCGGTGGGCCCGGAGAAGATGAAACTGGCGATCGGGCGGTTGGGATTTTTCAAGCCGACGCGAGCGCGGCGGATGGCGCGGGAAACGGCTTTCACTGCTTCTTCCTGACCGATCAAGCGCTGGTGCAAGGTATCTTCCATGTGCATCAGCTTTTCGGATTCGGATTCGGTCAGTTTGTTGACCGGGACGCCCGTCCAGCTTGCCACGATTTGAGCAATGTCTTCTTCGGTGACTACTGGCGACGGGTCGGTTTCGCCGGTGCGGGCCGAGTCGGTTTTTTTGGCTTGGGAAATAGCGCGAATTTCGGCTTTGATCGTCATTTCTCGATCGCGCAATTCGCCGGCTTTGTCAAAGTCTTGAGAACGCACCGCTTCGTCTTTATCTTTGAGGACTTGGCGCAGTTCTTTGTCAAGTTCTTTGGCTGCCGGGGGCAGTTGGGAGTTGATCAGGCGAACTCTGGAACCAGCTTCGTCTACCAAGTCAATTGCTTTGTCTGGGAGGAAGCGATCGGAGATGTAACGATGTGAAAGTTTGGCTGCGGCTTCCAGGGCCGTGTCCAAAATTTTCAGCTTGTGGTGCTGTTCGTAGCGTTCCCGCAGACCGAAGAGAATCTCGATCGTCTCGTCAACGGTCGGTTCGCCGACCATGACGGGCTGGAAGCGCCGCTCTAGGGCTGCATCGCGCTCGATGTGCTTGCGGTACTCGTCGAGGGTGGTAGCGCCGATACATTGGAGTTCGCCTCTTGCCAGAGCCGGCTTGAGGATGTTCGCTGCGTCGATCGCGCCTTCTGCCGCACCTGCACCGATCAAAGTGTGCACTTCGTCAATCACCAAAATCACGTTACCCGCTGTGCGGATTTCGTCCATGATTTTTTTGAGGCGTTCTTCAAATTCGCCCCGGTATTTGGTACCAGCGACGAGGAGGCCGATGTCGAGAGTGACGACGCGCTTGTCTTCCAGGATGTCTGGGATGTCGTTGTTAGCGATGCGCTGAGCCAGGCCTTCGGCGATCGCAGTTTTGCCGACTCCGGGTTCGCCGATGAGCACCGGGTTATTTTTGGTGCGCCGACCGAGGATTTGAATTACCCGTTCGATTTCTTTTTGGCGTCCGACTACTGGGTCTAGTTTGCCATCGACCGCCATTTGAGTGAGGTTGGCACCGAATTCATCGAGGGTTGGGGTTTTGGTGCGGGCACCTCCGCCAGTGGCTGCGACTTCTGCGGTTTCTCCCAGCATCCGAATGACTTGGGTGCGGACTTTCGACAAGTCTACTCCCAGGTTTTCTAAGACTCTGGCCGCTACTCCTTCACCTTCGCGGATCAAGCCCAGCAGCAGGTGTTCGGTACCTATATAGTTGTGTCCGAGTTGGCGAGCTTCTTCTAGGGATAGTTCTAGAACCCGCTTGGCGCGGGGAGTGAACGGAATTTCTACTGCTACGAAGCCGGAACCGCGGCCGATGATTTTTTCCACCTCAATCCGAGCGTCTTTGAGGTTGACCCCCATTGATTTGAGGACTTTAGCTGCCACCCCGGTTCCTTCACCGATCAGACCCAGGAGGATCTGTTCTGTCCCTACGAAGTTGTGACCCAGGCGGCGAGCTTCTTCCTGGGCCAACATGATTACTTTTATTGCTTTTTCTGTGAAGCGTTCAAACATGATTTATTCCCATCACCTGCTGCTATGTGCCCGTTTCGAGGTCACGCTCGCACAACGAGCGTTTGTGTTCTCGTAGGGACAGGGCATTGCCGTGTCCCTACTCGTACTGCTTATTCTAGCGTGACACTCCCAACCGCTCTGCCGCACTGGAAAAGCGGTTGCAGATTCTAGGCTGCCGTTGCAGGATGGCTTTCAACTGGGAAGACCCAAATGGTGGCTGACCTACAACCTCCCCTAGACTGCAAGAAGATTGCTCTTCTCGGCCTGTGCCCAACCTACGACTACGTATTGATGGATTCTAGCATAATCTTTTTGGCTCTCATGCAGGTGCAAAATTGATATTTATCGAAGTGTCGGGCGGGTTTTTCACAAAAGTTATTGCTTAGATGGGCGATCGATCCCCTAAACTCGCTCTTAAGCTGCTGTCCATCTCAAGAATCTTTTGGTTTGCGAGGGAAAGAGCGAGCTGGGCTTTTTTCTCTAAAATTTTGTTTTAGATCCTGTGAAGATTTGGGTGTTCTTCATGTTGTCAGTTGTGCGATCGCTCCTGCATCAATTAGTTAGTATTGCTACGCTCCGAGGGTTAAAGTCAGACTATAATCACCACGGTCAAAGAAAGTGCTTTCGCAGCAGAGTGTTTTTTGTGATTAACCGCTCAGAGTTAAATCTCTCAAACTTTAAAGTCACAAGAGAATCTAAATCTTGTTTATGAGTCCTAGGATTTGTCGCGATCGAGTCCGATTTTGCTGTTTTAAACCCCAAAAAATCTGCGTAATACTTCGAGAACAAACAGTTTTTTTTGAGGAATTTTTACAAGCTTTCTATCAAATTTTAGTTTGGTGAGTACGAGAAAATATCTAGTATTCAGTCGCACGCGGGAATGGGCTTTCACGAAATCGCCGATCGCAACACTTCCGACAGTTTTTGATAATCCACTGTAGAAGAAGGGTTGCAGGGCGAACATTAGGAGGGTGGCGCTAACGATCGCACGACGATCGCTCAACTGAAAATTACGGGTTTCAGACTAGGAATTCAAAACAGCCCGCACTATTGTAATCATGAAAAACTTTGATATCAACCCGAGTACATTTAATCTTTAGCATAGCTCTCTCTTTTCAGGTAAAGCGCGAGAAAGTGGACTACTTGGATTTTTTTTACTTCGGGTGATTTTACCAGAAATTTTGCTGGACAAAAAGCACGGTCTTCGATCGTGCAAAGTATTATGACCGGCACGGTCTATGACCGTGGTTGCGTGGTAGAGTGCTTGTGGTCGTTAACTCGTTTGACTTGAAAGTCTGAAATTTCAACGTTAGACAATCTAAATCCTGTTTAAGGCTTAGTGAAAATAAATCATGAATACTAGAGATTTAGATGACTAGGTAGAAAGTAGCGACAATGGATCGATCGAAGTTACAGGTAAATCCCAGGGTGTAACCACAGCTACTTCTGCCGATTCACCAAAAGAATTCAATGCAGAAGAGCTAGGACGTGTCTACTTTATTCGGCACGGTGAAAGTACCAGTAACGAACGCAACATTTTTGCAGGAGTGCTGGATGTTGACCTGACATCATTTGGCCGATTGCAGGCACGCCGTGCAGGTGTTGACCTGAAGAAAAAAGGTACAAAGTTTGACGCAGTATATGTCTCCCACATGAGACGCGCTAGGCAAACCTGTGAAATCGCTCTTGCTGAAAGTCAAGCACTAAAGTCGCCAAATACCCCGGTTGAGATAGACCATCGAATTAGCGAAAAATCCTTTGGCATTTTTGCCGGCCGCAACCTGAATTTGCTGCGTTTAGCCCTGGGCTACGAAGGGTTCGAGGAAATGTTGCATTCACATAATGAAGCACCCCCGGCTGGCGAAAAGATTGCCCAAGTTTATTCTCGCGCTGCCCGTTTCTACGAAGACAAAATTGTACCGCACTTGGAGCGCGGTGAAACAGTTCTAGTAGTGTGCCACCAATATGTGTTGGAGCCTCTAGCACTTTATTTAAGCGGTCTACCGCCTACTGCTTATAAACACCTGAAACTCCCCAACGGTAAAGCTCTCAGCGGCGTGGATCTCGTCAAGTTTCGAGACAAGGAATCCGGCGGTGCTGCTTCCCTGCGTAAAGAGATCAACGATCTTTCAATTATGTGGGCGATTTTGATCTATGCCGCCGCCTTTTTGGTGGGAAGCTTGGTAGGGGCAATCAGCGGCGCAGCAGGAGGGATTCCGTCAGCCCTATTTCGAGCGATCGTCGTTGTGTGTCTTGCCGCTTCAACGTTTTATACCTACCTGGACATCGACTTTGCCGCGAGTAAACGCAAAGTAACTTCAACTGTGAAGTATCTAGTTTACGGGTGGATGGCAGTGCGATGGGTAGTTGGGCTATTTTTAATATTTTCTGGACTTTTGTATCAGAGCGAAGCTGATTTGTACAAAGTTTTGTGGGTGCTGTTTTGGATGGTTCCGCCAGCCCTGACTTCCCCAGTTTTATCAGTGCTTTGGGGCGGCAATCTTTATCCGTCGGCTCTCTTGTCAAGAACCCTATCAATCGTTGCTCCACTGGCGCTTCTGGCTACATTGAAGGTTGCCAATTTACCCATTAACGTTGACAGCCTGATCTTTTTCGGTGTCATTCTAATTCTAGGTCTGGCAATACCGGGTGCGATCGCCCAGTTTTGGCGCGACAAATCCCCGGTGGAATCAAACCACCACAGTAAAAACTGGAAATTTATCGGTGTGCTTGCTGTCGCATTCATGGCTTTGGCAACCGGGTTTCAGTTTACTCCGGCAACATTCCTCAGCGATATATTTTCCTCAACAGATACAGCGCGATCGCTAGCTTGTCTGCAACAATTGGCAATTGCAACTTTGGTATTTGTCTCGATGCGCGTAGTAGCTACATTAACCTCAATAGTGACAAAGGGCAAGCTAAGCAAGGCAGAAGCTCGGGATGCTTATATCCTGCTTGTGAACCCAAACTTTTTCCTTTGGGCGGCTCTTTTCATCGGAGTTAGTGCAACTGCAAATCCCGAAGCCGTAAAATATGCAATTTTTTGGGCAGCGCTGGGGTTCTTCTGCATACCACTCATCGAACAGATATTGTTCATGAATTCATTTGGCAATGACATATTGAGAGAAACACTGCGTTCTTCGAGAGTGGCAACAGCAGATATCAAAAAGCTATTCCTGCAATTGGATACGGATGGCAGTAAGTCGCTAGAACGAACTGAGATTATGGAGCTGTTAGGCCTAATCGAAGATATGACAACAGGCGAACGTAGCTCTGAAGAAGTCAGAAGTTACATCACTGATTATCTTTTTAATACTCTTGACTCCGATAAAAATGGCAGTGTTGATTTAGCAGAGTTAGAAGAGTACATATCAACCTATGGGTTAGTTGCTAACCTGAATGTCGTATCTGCTACTGCATCCCCAGGTGGAGCATAAGTGGCGATCGCCCACAGTTGATATTAATGGAGCTGACAGAATTTCCCAAAATTCTGTCAGCTCCAAGTTCAAGACAGGAGCAATTTACAGATTCAGTCGCTCCACAGTACATCAAATTTTCTATTTAAAAACCTAGTTCTGGAATGAACTTGTTATATCTCAAAATCGGGAGAATGTAGCAAATGTCACGTTATAAAATTCGAGCAATTATCCTGACAGCAGTCGTTTGTGTTGCCGTGGTATGGACGACTCCAGTGCGATCGCAGGAGCAAGAACAAGAGCCAGCTAAAGATGCCAACACTCCAAAGGTGGAACAAGTTGAACCAGAGAAACCAGCCGACCCCAAAGCAGCAACAACTACCAAAGACCTGAATATTCCCGTTGATGAACTCAAAAGCCTCCTGAAGCCGCTTGATGAATGCGATCGCTCCTGACGGACTCTTTGGTTCAAAGATTTTTTAACGTTTCAGCAAGGGACACTGAAAGGTAGAATGTTTTATGAAACATGAATTTTTCGCTCCTAGCTTTGATGCTATTGAAGCCAATTTGTATGTGGGTTTTTCTGAAGCGGAAGGGGGCGAACATTATTTCCTCCTGACACGACAAGAAGGGTCTGAAGAAGAGACTGTTCCTAACAGAAAAAACATCTATGCAGAATTGGACGATGAATACTGGACAGAAGATGCAGGCATCGATTGGGTTACTCTTAGTCGCAATCAATTTACTGTTCGTTTCGGTTCCGATACAATAACTCTTCCAGAGTGTGATGAGGTTGCAATTACTTTCTCCTTAGAAGATGCTGACTTTGAAAGGTTAAGGCACGTCTTACAGAAGATAATGCGGGGTTATGAGAATAGATTGCATTTAATTGATTAGTCAATCAATGTACAAAAACGTAAATGGGAATGTCGAAAACCGCAATCCGCGTAGGGACGGGTTCGCCGAAATATCGAGCACGAATCAAACAATCTGATAAACCCGACCCGCCCGATTTTAGATCAAGATTTTATCCAATAAATTAAGGGTAGATTTGTATTTGCGATCGGGTGGGGGCGGGCGAGACGAGATTATTCACGTTCACCATAGATGGTTGGTGAACCCACCCCTACGGTTCATTGTTTTTCACCAATTTTATCTGGTGATGACAGCACATTCTGTATGGGCGGGTGAGACGAAATAAGGTTGATTCGATACAGTTCAATCTATCGCGTCCAAGCCAGCCATTTATTAAACAAATTCTTGACAAGCGGAGTCAAACGAGTGCGATTGTAAGCATCCCCGGCTTTCCGAATCGCGTCAGCTTGCGTGGGATACGGGTGAATTGTGCTAGCAATCTTTCCCAAACCAATATTGTTAACCATTGCCAAAGTAATCTCGCCGATCATATCCCCAGCGTGTCGCGCCACAATAGTTGCACCTAATATTTTATCGCTGCCTTTCTTGACGTAAATTTTCACAAAGCCCTCGTCTTCACCGTCAATAATTGCCCGATCGACTTGACTGAAAGGAATTAAAAATGTATCGACATCAATTCCTTTTTCCTGAGCCTCGTGTTCGCCGATTCCGACGCGGGCCACCTCCGGGTCAGTATAAGTACACCAAGGTATCGTCAAAGCGCTGAGCTTTTTGCGTCCGAAAAATAGAGTGTTTTGAATCACCATCCTCGCGGCAAAATCAGCAGCGTGAGTAAATTTATGTTTCATGCAAATATCGCCGGCAGCATAAATGCGGGGATTAGTAGTTTGCAAATTGTCGTTGACAATTACGCCCGTTTGTGTATCGTATTCGACCCCGACCGCCTCCAAATTCAATCCTTCCACGTTGGGCGATCGCCCTGTACTCACAATAATTTCATCTACTGTTACCGATGCTTCCTGATCTTGGGATTTATAATAAATTACTTTGCCTGCATTTGTTTTCTCAACGCGCTCTATTTGGGATTCTAGTATTAGTTGAATTTCTTCGCGTACAAAAGCCTGCTGCACGATTTTAGCAGCATCCGCATCTTCTTTGTCTAAAATCTGAGCATTTTTGTGCAGCAAGAAAACTTCCGAACCCAGCCGCCGAAAGGCTTGAGCCAATTCGCAGCCGATCGGCCCTGCACCAATTACTGCCAAACGCTGAGGTCTTTCTGTCAGGTTAAAGACAGTTTCATTTGTCAGATATCCAGCTTCTTGTAAACCGGGAATTTGCGGTTGTAGCGCCCTTGCACCGGTGGCGATTACTGCTTTTTTAAAGCGGAGAGTTTGACCTGCAACTTCGATTGTATTATTGCTAATAAAACGACCGGAACCTAAGAAAACATCTACTCCTAATTTGTGCTGGTAGCGTTGAACAGAATCAACATCGCTGATTCCCGCCCTGATGCGGCGCATCCGTTCCATCACAGCGGCAAAATCTACTTCTGCACCGTTAGAAACATGAACGCCAAACTTACTGGCATTCCAGATATCGCCGACAGTGCGGGACGATCGAATTAAAGCTTTTGACGGCACGCAACCAACATTCAAACAGTCGCCGCCCATTAAATGTTTTTCAATTAAAGCAACTTTTGCGCCCAAACCTGCGGCACCCGCAGCCACAATTAATCCGGCGGGGCCGGCTCCAATTACTACTAAATTATAACTGCTAGCGGGCTGCGGATTTACCCAATCTGACGGATGCAAATAGGAGACTAATTTTTGGTTGTGTTCGTCCATCGGGGGGACTGTTACGCGATCGACTTTTGACTGCGACATTAACAAATTTTCCTAATTAAATAGTTTCATCTAAAGCCTTGCGAGCAATACGAGAGAGCGAGAAAGTGACGGCGACAGCGGCCGTAAAACTGATGATATTAATCAACCATTTTGCTGCTTCTGCTTGCGGATTTTCAGGCAGATTTAGCGTAGATATCGCTGCAATATTTCCCACCAAAGAACCTGAGTAAACGTACATAACAGTTCCCGGTATCATGCCCGAAAAACCTAACACGTAATCTTTTAAAGAAACCTGAGTAATTCCCAGAGTGTAATTCAATAAATTGAAAGGAAATAAAGGACAGAGACGAGTCAAAAAAACTATTTTAAATCCTTGTTGAGAAACTGCGCGATCGAAAGCTTTAAACTTGGGATAAGTTTCCATATATTTTACCACGCGATCGCGCGACAAGTATCGCCCGATCAGAAAAGCAAACGTAGCACCTAAACTTGCCGCGACAAACACATAAACCGAGCCCCACCACAGACCAAAAATCACCCCGCCTCCAAGAGTCAACACAGAACCAGGTATAAATAGTACAGTAGCTAGGTTGTAGGTGACAATAAAAGCTACTGGGCCCCAAGCACCTAAATGCTCGATCTGCATTAAGACATTTCTTAAAAATTCTTGAACATAAAAAGACCTAGTTGCTAGAATTAAAATACCAAATAAAGTTGCGAGGGAAAAAAGCAATAATATTCGTTTAAAACTTACCCTAGCAAAATCTTGAATTTGTTTGATTGGCATGACTCACCCGCAAATAGCTCTCAGCATTATACTACTCTTCAATCTAAAATATCAAATCTAAACTCTCAAATCCGATAACTCACCCCAAAATAAATCAGCCATGACAGCAAAAACCCAACTCCCAACCCCCGACTATTTCGACACCAAAAAAGTAGGCCAAGTCTGGCGAGTTCCCTACCGAGAACGCGCCGCTGAAGCTAAAGAATGGGCGAAAAAATACAGCATCCAGCCCGCCGCCAACGACAAAAACCGCATTTGTTTGCTGATAATCGACGCCCAAAATACCTTTTGCTTGCCCGAATTTGAACTATTTGTGGGCGGGCGTTCCGGTAGCGGTGCTGTCGATGACAACCTGCGGCTGTGCGAATTTATCTACAGCAATTTAAATGCAATTACAACCATTGCGCCGACAATGGACACCCACACCGCCATGCAAATTTTTCATCCAATCTTTTGGATAAATGAAGCAGGCGAACACCCCCTCCCAGCCGCCACATCAATTACTTTAGAAGACGTGCAGCAAGGCATCTGGAAAGTCAATCCCGCCGTCGCCCAAAGCATCGCCAACGGTAACTATTCGGCACTGCAAAAACACGCACTCCACTACGTGCAGAAACTCAGCGACGAGGGCAAATATCCCCTGACAATTTGGCCCTATCACTCAATGCTGGGCGGCGTCGGACACGCCCTGGTTTCCGCTGTGGAAGAAGCAATATTTTTTCACGGCATCGCCCGCAACAGCCAAGCACTTTTTGAGATTAAAGGCGGCAATCCCTTAACTGAAAACTATTCGGTTTTGCGGCCTGAAGTATTAGACGGGCCGGATGGCAGTTCTATTGCTCAAAAAAATGCTTCTTTTATTGATAAGTTGCTAGGTTTTGATGCGGTAATTATTGCGGGACAAGCGAAAAGTCACTGCGTTGCTTGGACGATTGATGATTTGCTGACTGAAATTTTAGGGCGAGATCCGAATTTGGCAAACAAGGTTTATTTGCTGGAAGATTGCACTTCGCCTGTGGTTGTTCCGGGTGTTGTTGATTTTACAGAAGAAGCAGATGCAGCTTTTCAAAGATTTGCTGCGGCGGGAATGAATGTGGTTAAATCTACTCAGTTAATTCTGGGCGATTAAAAACTAGCGTTTTCTGTGGGGGTTTGCAGTACCAAAAAAGTATACATTATTAACTATAGGTGGTAAGTTTTGTTGCCTTGGCAGTCTGCTGCGATCGCATTTAACTCATTACTTATGATATCATAGCCGGTAAATCACTTACGACAGAAGCGTAGTTAAGGAGTTTCCCGATGATTGAAATCGAAATTTATAGTGTTGTTCTTTTTCGGGATGCGAGCGTGCGAGCAATTTCAAAACTATCGGTGGCGATCGCCACGACTCTTCTGAGCACAGTTGTAACTGCAACCCAAGCCTACGCAGTTCCCGTCACCTACGATTTCACCGTCACTGTTACCAAAGGCAGGTTAGCAGGCAATTCATTCAACGGTTCTTTCAGCTACGATGATGCGAAATTGAAGGGAACTGGAGTGGAAGAATTGGGAATTGCTGAGGGATTAACGACCTGCATAAATTACATGGGACGCACTTATCGCGAAACCGATGATACCAGTTATCCTACCTTTCCTACACTCAGATTTGAGGATGGCAAAATTGCGAAACTAAACTTCTGGATTCAGCCGAATCAGCGAGTTAATTGGTGGAATTCAAATGGATGGGAAGTTAAGCTGTCTGAGCCTAAAATGAGCGATTCAACTG
Source organism: Microcoleus sp. MOSTC5 (assembly GCF_036701825.1). Taxonomy (NCBI): domain Bacteria; kingdom Bacillati; phylum Cyanobacteriota; class Cyanophyceae; order Oscillatoriales; family Microcoleaceae; genus Microcoleus; species Microcoleus sp. MOSTC5. Next base: position 63,808 of record NZ_JAUBRK010000009.1, read on the forward strand.
TTCCCAATTGTCAAAAACGGTGAGGCGTGGCAAAGCTGCGTTCGACCGTAAAAATATAGGATGAAAATGTAGGATATCGGTTGTTATAGTCATGAAAAAATGAGTCCGATTATCTACGCTGATTTCCAAGTGTTCTCGGACTTTCTGGCAAATAAACCGTTTTTTATGGGAGCTCCACGCGCCACATTAGATGCAACTGCTTGCGGTTACATTGGTAATTTCATGCGATCGCGCTAGGAAGGTGCGATCGCCGATCGTCTGCTGGGGCGATCGCTATCAACGAATGGCTCAACTATTGTTTGACAAAAACCTCAGAGATTCTCTTCCCTCTGCGTCAAGAACGCCTCTGCCGTTGATGATTTTCCCTAACTATTTGCCATCCAATCTGGGGACTCCTTCCAAAAAACTGCCGCTCAACATTAACTCAGTCATCCGGTCTAAATTGCCGCTGACTTTTAATTTTTTATCAGTTTGAAAGCGCTCGATATCTGCTTTAAGATCGCCGCTATTATATCCTAATTTACTCAAATAATCAATAGCTTGTTTGTCACTTAACAAGATATCGGCCGAACGAAAAATAGGCACGTATTCCTCTCGCCAAATCTGAGCAAAAGTTGCCCTATCTAAATAGAAAATCCTGCCGCGCGCCGGATCTCCAATGGCAGCTACACTGTCATTCATTCCCAGCAAAGCCACCGCGTGCGGTAACTTCCGAGGGCCGTCAAACAGCCAAACTGCTAGCACTCCGGGGCGATTAATTTGCTGAATTTGCTCCCAAGTCGGCGTTAGTTCGATCGCATTAACACCCAAAGCTCTTGCTGCCACAATTATCTGTGGCATCGAAGTTCCCAAGCGACTGGTGCCGGCCTCCCTAGCGACACTCGATTCCGTCGCATCCATTCCCCAACGCCTTAACACTGTTGCTAGCGCCGCCGGCGCGCAACTGCTGTTAGATGTTTGCCGAAACACACCGTTTGGCCGCAAATTATCTATTAAATCAGCGTAAATTGGCGCCAGAAAATAGGCTTCAGCGCTGGTAAATCCTCCCAATCCCAACAAGCAAATTAAAATTACTGCTATTACTTGCGATCGCGCCGTCTGCCAGCTTACAGTAAAGCCAATACCGCAGATTCCCATCAGCATCACTCGTAGCAAAGTCCAAGTAACTCGCATCCCGTGAAACCGCCACTCGATCGGCAAAACAGGCATTTGAGGCATATTTAGAGCCAGTAGCAGCAAAGCAATATAAAAACCCAAAAACAGCAGGGCGATCGAATTTCTGCCCTTAAACAAATCATTAGCCGTCACTCCCGATCGAACTAACACCCGTCCGAACCGCATTCCCCAGACAAACAGCACCGAACCCAGCACCAGCGTCACTACTATTTCCATGAACTCAAAATTTTGTTGCTTAACTAGGTTGTAACATTTATGCGATCCACTTGAACCCCACTCAATAGTAAGAGAAAGGAAAAGTGGGGGAGAGAATTTGACGATGTTTGGGTTTGGTTCCTGAATTTCCTGCTACAATCGAATAAACAGGATTTATCCAAAATCGAAGCAGGCGAAACAACCATCAATCCTAAAGACTTTGACCTGCATAGCTTCCTCGATATTAAGTTTTTTCAGGTTTTTCTTGATGAGTCTGAGTCAATGGTTGAGAATCAGATAGTTCCGCTACCTAACCCAACAGGATCTCTTGCCATGTTTGCCAACTTAAAGCTGAGAAACCGCAGGCTACTCGGATATGCAGTTCCCCTTGCTTTGGAGGCGATTAAGTTGTTTGTTTTTTAAATATAGGAAAAATTTAAGATGATTAACTTCAAAGCCCCAAAATTAAGAGAGCGTATCCTGTGGGGATATTCCATACCGATTTTGCTTTCAGTTGGAGCAGCTACTTTGGTTTTTTTAAATGCTAAAGAAGTAGAAAAAAAAGGAAAAATGCTAAATAATTCTCATGCTGTTGTTATAGATTTGAAAGAGCAACAGCTAGGATTTGCAGGTATGCAAAAATCTGCTCGCGGGTATTTTTTGGCAAAAGATAGTTCTTTCTTAACTGAATACAATGAAGCGGTAAACAGCTTTGACTACTTCTATCAGGATTTACTCAAGCGGGTTCAAAATCCACAGCAGCGCCAGCGGCTAGATGAAATGAATGTCTTACAAGATCAGATAGACAAAGGCTATAAACAAGCCTTTTCTTTGGTCGATCGAGGTAAGCAAGACGATGGACTTAATTTATGGAAAAGCCAAGTTGTACCAAAGCTTCGTCAGGTTGATGCTATAGCTAAGGAGTTTCAAAGCACCGAGGAAAGTATTTTAACCGATCAAGAAAAAAAACAGATTCAAGCTTTGCAGTTCCTGAGTACAGTGGTGATTTTAAGCACTGCTTTAGCTGCACTTACGGCAATTGCGATCGCTCTGTGGATTGCTTCAGGCATTGCAGAGAAAATGAATCAGTCAGTCAATATGATTGTTAGTTCTTCCACAGAGATTGCTGCCACAGTTGAACAGCAGGAACGCACAGCCACGCAGCAATCTAGCTCTGTAAATCAAACTACCATCACAATGGATGAGTTGGGCGCTGCTTCCCAACAATCAGCTCAGCAAGCCCAAGCTGGTGCTGAATCTGCACGGCAAGCTTTAAAGATCACTGAAAGGGGAGCAGTAGCAGTGGAGCAAACCCTGGAATCGATGGCAATATTGAAAGAAAATGTCGGGGCGATAGCGTCACAAATTCTGCAATTGAGCGAACAAACCAATCTGATTGGCAATATCTCTAGTGCTGTCACAGATTTAGCCAATCAAACAAATATGCTGGCACTGAATGCCTCAGTAGAAGCGGTGCGGGCGGGCGAAAACGCCAAAGGTTTTACTGTCATAGCCACAGAAATCCGCAAACTAGCAGATCAAAGTAAGAAATCTGCCGAGAAGATTAACAACCTGGTCGCTGATATCAAGAATGCGATCGATTCCACCGTAACGGTGACAATGGAAGGAACTAAAACAGTAGAAGAAGGAACCAAAATTAGTCAAGAAACGGCAGCAGCTTTCTCGGAAGTGGCAAAGGCTGTTAACAATGTGGTATTGAACAATCAACAAATTTCTCTAACTGCCCAACAACAGGCAGTTGCCATTCAACAAGTAGTCGATGCTATGAACAGCCTCAATCTATCGGCAAAAGAAACCGCTAGTGGTATTACTCAAACCAAATTAGGCACTCAACAATTGAACGATGCAGCCCAAAATCTAAATTCAATTGTCTAAATGGCGCTCAGTTTTTGGGACTAGCAGACTAACAATTGATAGCATTGAGTCATCAATTGATCGGGCAGCCCTCCCAGCTTGTCAAACCTCCGGCATCGAAGTCAAAACGATCACAGGCGATGGCATCGCGAAAGCCAGAGCGATCGGATTGCCTGGTAACACAGATCCGGAATCTGCCTCCGATTTTCCTGCTAGAAGAGCGAGGCTCGGACTCTGGACATCGGTTCCCTGGCTCTTCCAGGGAACCAGTTATTTATGGTTTATTAGCAAGGGGGCGATCGCGTAAATAAACCCAAAACAAGATCACCATAGATACAACACAAGAAGCTTTCCAAACAAATAACCACCAAGGACTCCACCACGCGCCGGTTTGTACTTCGACAATATCTGAGCCACCAAACAAGAAAAAAATTAGGGTAGTAATGAGGCGATGATTTCTGATTTTTCCTGAGGTTTTCCCGGCATTAAGAGCGAAACCCATACCAAAGGAAAACCAGAGGAATGCTTCAATATAATTGCCATTTACATAGATTTGCTCTAATAATTTAGCTTGTGCTTCAGCTTGTTCTAAAGAAGCCGGATTTAACATGATTGACCATGAATAAGCACCACCTATTCCGAGACAAACAAAGAGAATTGTTAGTCTTATTGCTGCACCTTTTGTCAAATTCATAAATTAATTTTTAGGGTGGGTTAGGTGGTAACTATATTGGAAAAAAAAGTTATTTGCCGTCTTATACCAATTTAATGTGAAGTTGCACATCTCCCTATCCCCCTCAATCGCCCCAACCAAAGGGGACGAAAGAATTCTTGATCCCCCTTTGTTAGGGGGCTGGGGGCTCTAATTCTATGCAGCCTCAGGAAAAATTGGTATTACTCACCCTACCACTACCCATTAAACCGAAAACCGCAATACCGTAAAACATTAATTATTTCTGTATTTTAAAATACAATTAACCGCCACCTTAAAAAAGTAGACATATATTAACAAAGTAAATGTGCGGTGGCTCAGATGTTGGCCGCTTATTGACAATAGATTTGAATGCCCCCCGATCGCCATTCGCTACAACCCTTACCCTACAAGTCTTAGTTTGAACCAGTTTTGATAAGCAAACCCGATCGCCCTTCACAACGGTTCGTTATCGATAGCGTCATCCTAAAAGATTTACTTATCAATCAAATTTAATAATTGTTTTATAATTTCCGCAAGAGTACGGTAGAGTTAATAACCAAGTCAAGAAAACGTGCGGCTCGCAAAAAGTGAGTTCACACAACTCGGCCGATCGAAATATCGATATTAATCAAACAAGTCAAATCAGCAGGGATAGTTTAAAGACTTATACTAGCGATAAATCTTTGGCTCCCTCCTGCCAACCTGCGCTCAAAACAGTTCGCTCAACCCAATTAGCGAACAGAAGAAAAGCGCCTTGATAACCTTCAGTGAATGTTGTTACAGAAGATTATGAATTGCAGCGAGGCTAGGCTATGACAAGATTTTCAGATGAATTTTCTGCGCTTTCTCGGCGTAAATTTATCGTTACAGCAGGTGCATCTGCCCTGGGTTCAATACTGCTCAAAGGTTGTTTGGGAAATCCCCCAGAACCCGGTGCAACTGCCGGTGCTGACGGCGCGATACCCGCAGCTACCTCAGTAGTGGCTGTTGCCAACGAGAAAAGAGTCGAAGGAATTGAAAGCACTAAAATCACATTGGGATATATCCCGATCGTCGAAGCAGCACCTTTAATCATTGCCCAAGAAAAAGGCTTTTTTGCCAAATACGGCATGACCGAAGTCACGATTGCCAAGCAAGCCAACTGGGGTTCGGCAAGAGATAACGTAGAAATCGGATCTGCAGGCGGCGGTATAGACGGCGGCCAGTGGCAAATGCCCATGCCTTATCAAATTAGTAAAGGGTTGATTACCAAAAACAGCGTCCAAATCCCGATGTATGTTCTAGCCCAGTTGAACACTCAGGGAAATGGAATTGCGATCGCAGCCAAACACCGAGGCAAAGGCATCGGGCTCAAACTAGACCAAGCGGCCCAAGACTACATGAAAGGCCTCAAAAAAGCAGGCACGCCCTTCAAAGCAGCCTACACCTTCCCCAAAGCCAACCAAGACTTTTGGATTCGCTACTGGCTAGCAGCTAACGGCATCGATCCCGACACAGAAGCCGAGTTGCTAACAGTACCGTCAGCGCAAACCGTAGCCAACATGAAAACCGGCAGCATGGACGGTTTCAGTACCGGCGACCCCTGGCCCTTGCGAATCGTCACAGAGGACATCGGCTTCATGTCCGCCCTGACTGGCCAAATCTGGAAAGACCACCCAGAGGAATATCTCGCTATTCGTGGCGACTGGGTAGACAAACACCCCAAGGCCACAGAAGCCCTGCTAGCAGGACTGATAGAAGCGCAGCAGTGGTGCGACAAACCAGAAAATCGCCCAGAATTAGTAGCCATTACTTCTGGCAGAAACTACTTTGACGTAGCTCCGGCAGTTTTGACACCTCCCTACCAGGGCAAGTACCTCATGGGTGACGGCCAACCAGAGATCGACGATTTCAAGATGAGTCCGCTGTACTGGAAAGACGACCTCGGCAACGTTTCTTATCCCTACAAGAGTCACGATTTGTGGTTTTTAACCGAAAGCGTTCGCTGGGGTTTCCTGCCGACAACAACCTTGGCAGATTCTAAGACAATTATCGATAAAGTCAACCGCGAAGATTTGTGGAAAGCCGCAGCAAAATTAGCCGGAGTTGCGGATGCTGACATTCCGAAAAGTACGTCTCGCGGCGTTGAGAAGTTCTTTGACGGTACAGAATTTAATCCGGCTCAGCCAGAAGCTTACCTCAAGAGTTTAGCAATTAAAAAAGTGTGATGAGGTCTTAGATTCGCATAATTTAGTCTCGAATTGTAGGGTGGATACTGCCCCGCATTGGTGTCAAATTAACGCTCTTTCTCTCAGTCCGCTAGGGACTAAAGGTTTAACGTGTTTGTTAACACCAATGCACGCCCTACCATTAATTTATTCTCGAAAAAAACAGCAGAAACATAGGAGATTATCAAGATGGCTGTCAGCACAAATCGGAGAGGCGGAGTCGCTGTCCAAGGAGCATTTGGCGAGTTTTGGAAGAAGCATTCCCCAAATATCTTGCCGCCAATTTTAGGAGTTTTGGGGTTTCTGTTGGTTTGGCAATTCTTGTCAAGTACGGGACTGATAAAACTGCCGGGGCCGCTCAGCGTTTGGACTGACGAACGGACGCGGATTTTGTTGCTGTATCCTTTCATGAATTCCAAAACCTACGGGATCGGCTTGTTTTGGCAAACTTTGGCTAGTTTGGAACGGGTGGCAAAAGGCTACACTCTAGCCGCTGCTGTGGGAATTGCTGGGGGTGTTTTGGTAGGTACGAATCCCTTCTTGAACAAGGCTTTAGATCCGATTTTCCAGTTTTTGCGGATGGTGGCGCCTTTGGCTTGGGTGCCCATTGCCCTGGCTGCACTGCAACAAAACGAACCTGCTGCTTTGTTCGTGATTTTTATCACTTCAGTTTGGCCGATTTTAATCAACACGGCTGAAGGTGTTCGCCAAATTCCCGACGACTATAACAACGTGGCGAAAGTGCTGCAACTTTCTCGTCAGGAATATTACATGAATATTTTGTTTCCGTCGGCGCTTCCTTATATCTTCACAGGATTGAGAATTGCGATCGGTTTGGCTTGGCTGGCGATTATTGCGGCAGAAATTGTGATGTCGGGGATTACGGGTATCGGCTTCTTTATTTGGAATGCTTACCAGCAAAACTACATCAGCGAAATTCTGTTAGCGGTGTTCTACATTGGGGCTGTTGGTTTGTTGCTCGATCGCATGATGGCTTGGTTGCAGCAAAAGATTGCTCCCCCTCAAGGAAAGTAGCTAATTCGATGGGTTAACGGTTGACTGTTGACTGTTGACTGTTGACTGCTGACGGTTGACGGGTGACTGTTACAGGAATTACGAACTCCGAGGCTCAGAAACCAATTTTTTAAACTATTCTTGAAGGATTCAATAAAGTATTTTGGTTAGTTTAAAGACAAGTTTTATGCCTCCAGGAATGTATTAGCTATGAGCTGTTATATATCAACAGCGAACAGCGAACAGTCAACAGTCAACAATCAAGATCTAGCAAAATAACAAACCTACAAAAAAGGCAAGAAAATCATGTCTGTTTTGATTGCAGTAGAACAAGTCGAAAAAGTTTTTAACTTATCAGACGGTGGCACATACATAGCCCTCAAAGGCATCGATCTGGAAATTAAAAAAGGCGAATTTATCTCATTAATTGGACACTCGGGCTGTGGCAAATCTACGCTGCTCAATATGGTGGCAGGTTTGGATTTGCCGACAGCCGGATTGGTGACAATTGAAGGGCAAAGAATCACCCAGCCAGGCCCCGATCGCATGGTAGTATTCCAAAACTATTCCCTGCTACCTTGGCGGACGGTCAGAGAAAACATTACTCTAGCTGTAGATTCGGTGATGAGCGGCTTACCCAAGGCGGAACGCCTCGAAATCATTCAAAAACACATCGATATGGTGGGCTTGACGGCTCACGCCGAGAAGCAACCTGCACTGCTGTCGGGCGGACAAAAACAGCGCGTGGCGATCGCCCGTGCTCTGGCCCTGCGCCCCAAACTGTTACTCTTAGACGAACCCTTCGGCGCTTTGGATGCTTTGACTCGCGGCAACTTGCAAGAAAAGTTGATGGAAATTTGCCAAGAGTACGAAATCAGCGCCCTGATGGTAACGCACGATGTGGATGAGGCGGTGTTGCTGAGCGATCGCATCGTCATGCTCACCAACGGCCCAGAATCGAAGATTGGCGGGATTCTCGAAGTAGACATCCCCCGCCCCCGCAAACGGATGGAAGTAGTCTCACACCCCAGCTACTACGCTCTACGTAGCGAAATGATTTACTTCCTCAACCAGCAGAAGCGCGTCAAAAAACTGCGGGCGCGGAAAGTACCCGCGATCGCCCGTCACGGCCTAGAAAAAGTCAACCTCGAACTCGGCTTCGTCCCCCTCGCAGCCTGCGCTCCCCTCGCTGTCGCTAAAGAAAAAGGCTTTTTTGCCAAGCACGGCCTCGATGAAGTCCACCTCGTGCGGGAAACAAGCTGGCGCGGCATCGTAGACGGCATCGCAGCAGGTTACTTAGACGCAGCTCAAATGCCCTCTGGAATGGCGCTGTGGTTGAGCTTGGGGGGCCACCAAGAGAAGCCGATTCCGACGGTTACAGCCCTCACCATGAGCCGCAATGGCAACGGAATTACCCTCGCGAGGCGCTTTTACGACCAAGGGATCTACACTCTGGCAGACTTTAAAAAAATGCTCCAGAGAACGCCCGCGCAAACGCACCGTATGGCGATCGTGCACCCTTCTTCGATGCACAACCTGTTGCTGCGTTACTGGCTGGCTTCCGGCGGCATTGACCCGGATCGCGATGTGTTGCTGAAAAATATCCCACCGGCTCAGATGATTGTTGACTTGCAGGGCGGCACTATTGACGGTTTCTGCGTCGGCGAACCTTGGAACTTGCGGGCCTCGATGGAAGGAGTCGGCTTTACGGTGGCGACAGATTTGGAACTGTGGCCCGGACACCCCGGGAAAATTCTCGGCGTTCGGGAAGACTGGGCAAATGCTTATCCCAACACTCACATTGCTCTAGTCAAAGCTTTGCTGGAAGCTTGCAACTATTGCGCCGATCCAAATCACGCCGCGGAGGTTTCGGAAATTGTCGCGGGAAGGGAGTACGTCGCCACCGACAAGAATTACATCCAACTCGGCGACCCCAACTCTTTTGCTTGCAACCTCGATACTCCGATGCGGGAATACGCCCACCACTTGTTTTCTGGAGAGGGGGTTAATCGCCCAAGCCGCACCGAACAACTCTGGCACATGGTGCAGATGGCGCGCTGGGGCGATACTGTGTTCCCGCGCAACTGGGTGGAAATTCTGGAACGGGTGGTGCGAGTCGGTGCGTTCAGCACGGCGGCGCGAGAGCTGGGGATGGCTGATATTAATTACACTCGCGGTTCTCTCAGCTTGTTTGACGGCTCGGTGTTTAATGCTGACGATCCGATCGGCTATCTCAACAATCTGGCGATTAAACGCGATTTCACGATGGCGGAAGTTGTACTCGATTCCGGCCGCAGAGCTGCTTAGAGCAGTTTTTAGTTGGATAAAAACAGGGGAATTGCTAATTGTTAGTTGTTGGTTTTTAGCTGTTAATTGCTAGTGAGCAATTCCCTCTTCATGACCTCCGTTACATCCGTTAAATCCCGTACATTGCTCGTTGCCGAACTTCCTTCTTTCTTTGCGAATCACCCACTCACAATTTCCTAAATCCATGCTCAACACCACTAAAAACGAGACGAACACCAAAACTCAAATCCAGCGGGGAAAAGGCCGCCGCCAACCTTTTTTGGTGATGGACAATGTTTACAAAGAATATCCAAACGGTTACAGGGCTTTAGAAAACGTCAATCTGAATGTAGCTGAGGGAGAGTTTATTACTCTGATCGGACACTCGGGCTGCGGCAAATCAACACTGTTAAATATGGTGTCGGGTTTTAGCCATCCCAGCCAGGGCACCGTGTCGATTAACGGGCAGCCGATTACGAAGCCGGGCCCCGATCGCATGGTGGTGTTCCAGGGTTACGCTTTGCTGCCTTGGCGGACGGTGTTTGAAAATGTTTACCTTGCGGTTAATGCTGTATTTCCGAATAAGTCGAAGGTCGAAAAAAATGCGATCGTCAAAGAGCATTTGGCGATGGTGGGATTGACAGAAGCTGCTGAGAAAAGACCGCCGCAAATTTCGGGGGGGATGAAGCAGCGGGTTTCGATCGCCCGCGCCTTGGCAATTCGCCCGAAAGTGCTGATTTTAGACGAACCTTTTGGTGCTCTGGACGCAATTACTAAGGAGGAATTGCAAGAAGAGTTGCTGAAAATCTGGAACGATCACCGCTGTACGGTGTTGATGATTACTCACGATATTGATGAAGCGCTGTTTTTGGCCGATCGACTGGTGATGATGACTAACGGCCCGTCGGCGACAATTGGCGAGGTTCTAGAAATTCCTTTTCCGCGTCCGCGCGATCGGGTTCAAATGATGGAAGATCCGGAATACTACAATTTGCGGAACTACGCCCTAGATTTCCTGTTCCGTCGCTTTGCACACGATCACGATGCCTAATCGGTTGAGAAATCAAAGTTAAACAGGAGAATATGAGACTTATCGAACAATTTTAATTCTGGTGGGGAGTAGGCGTTGGGCATCCTGCCGGCCCAAGACGCGCTTTTTTGCAGAAGTCTATTGAAAAGTTGAAGCCCCAGTGTTCCCCGATGTCAGGGGAACAGCGCTGCAGGCGCAATTTTCCCGATCCGGTTGGGTAAACTGAAGCTTAATGGTGGGCGATAAGTTTTTTCGGACGTTCGGATCTTTTTCTGAGCTTTTACGTCTACCAGCGAAGAGACCCGATTGCCTAGCTGTCGGTAAGCTGGCATGAACAGAGCCCACCCTCGGATCGAGGGTGGGCTTCTTCTTCATGTTATTAACCGTTTTTGGGCGATCGAGGGTTTGTGCATTCCACCCTTTGAACTGGCACAATGCGGGGATGTTATTACTGTTTGATGAATTAAGGTTTTTGTCAAAATAGCGGTTTTCAGTTGAGTGAAGTACAGACGCTCGGGTAGGGAAACGGCCGATCCTAAGTCCGGCGCGGGGCTCTGTGACTTTTAACAATTGGTATAAGACTGATGATTGTAGCAACACTTTTTTAAATTTGTATTACTCAGGTTTGCACGGAAAAATCCTCTGGGTCAATATCCCAATTTACCCAGCGAATTGCTTCTTTAGCCGATCGCACATCAGGCGGCACTCGCAAAACGTGAATGAATCCCGTGCTCGGACAGGTCATTTTTAACAAATAAATAGGTTCTTTTTCAGGAGGATTACCATCGCCATCGAAATAAACAGGATCGAAAAAAGTAGGGTCTAAGTCATTAGGATCGAAGCCATCAATATCAGCATCAATTCTTAGCAGCGTATATTCTTTCCAGCAATCTAATTCTGTTGCCTGTAATTCAGAGCAAATTTTCGCGTAGCCAATTCCCTGAATTAACACTCGCCGAACTTCCGCATTGTCTTCCTCTAAAAGCCAAGTCGCTTGCCAGCGATCGGGGTGAATTTGTCCGTATGCTTCGGGCAGTGTTACTCCGTGATATGAGTAGAGTTTGTAGCCGTCGGAAAATTCAATTGCCGATTCTCCTTCTGCGTGGAGGCGATGTTCGCTGTCGAGGCAGAGTTTGGTTGGGCGATCGCACACGTAGCAAACATCATAAAACGCAAAAATCCAGCCGCATTCTGTTAAAAGCTGCTGAAAGCATTCTAAGGCTTTCTGTGCCCCAGGTTTGAAAATAGTTCCGAATGTAGAAACACAAAGTTCTGCCACGCAGATTGTACCCAACAAGTATGGCGGAATAATAGGTCTTGAGCGGTTCCTGTAGTTTGAAAAATCTCCTCCCAATTCTTGTTCTAGCTGTCCCTCCCATCTCCCTAATTCATAATCACCATTCCTATATGTGATTAAGCACTCATATTTTAGCTTTTTCTGAAGTAGATCGATAAAATCAGTTTCCTGAGTGAGATGTTGCTGTTTTTTTAACTGTGCTATGGCTGCATGAGGGCTACCGCAAATAATAACGTTAATACTTGTCTCACCGACGGCTGCACAGGCAAATTCGATCGCTGCTGCGGCACGGGTGCGATCGATTCGATCTGTAGAACGGGCGATAACTTCCCACTGGGATTGCAGGGAAGTTAGCTTGGATATTGGATTGTTTTCCAGCCACAAATCGACCAAATTAGTCAGAGATTTCAGGGGTGTTATGTCTGATATTTGATTGTCTTCCAGATGCAGCCATTCCAATTTAGTCAGATATTTCAAGGGTGTTATATCTGATATTTGATGGTTTTCCAGATGCAGCGTAGTCCTATTTGATAGTATCCGATTGGCTTCATTGCAATCACAAGTGCCAGCCTGTTTTAACAGCATCTCAACTGTATGCCTTGCCGATGCTGAAAGACTATCTTTGTGCTTGCACCAATCGGCAAAGCTACTGAAATTAATTGGTTGGTTTGCTTGTGGTTCTGGCATAATAAATTCTGACTCCATTTTGGTAAAATTTCAGTCCGGCAGGGGTTTAAACCCCTGCCTCACAGCTTAAGTCGGTTGAAACCGACTGAAATTAAATGGTTAGATCGCGATCGCGTACAATATTTGTTGTCTATTCATGCAGCGTTACGATCTTAACAGTCAGTTTTAACTGACTTGAGCTTTGAGCCTGGGGTTTAAACCCCAGGCGGGCTATCAGGGCGATCGAAAATCTTTAAGTTTGCACGAAAAAATCCTCTGGATCGATTCCCCAATTTACGCAGCGAATTGCCTCAAGAGCCGTTAGCGAAGCCCTCGAAGAGGATCGCACATCAGGCGGCACTCGCAAAGCGTGAATAAATCCCGTACTTGGACAAGTCATTTTTAACAAATAAACAGGCTTTGCATTACCCTCCCGATCAAAATCATCGTCAAACTCGATGCTTAATAGAGTGTATTCCTGCCAACTATCTAATTCTGTCACCGCTAATTCTTGACAAATGCGATCGTAAGTAATTCCCTGAATTAACGCACGCCGAACTTCTGCATTCTGTTCCTTCAACACCCACTTAGACTGCCACTCGTGCGGGTGCAGCCTACCGTACCATTCGGGCAAAATCACGCCGTGATAGGCGTAAATCGAAACACCGTCGGCAAATTGTACCGCTGGTGTTCCTTCGGCGTGCAAGCGGTGGTTGCTGTCGGCAGAAAGTGCGATCGGCTTGGAGCAGACAATGCAAACTTTGTCATAGGGATAAATCAAGCCGCAATCCCGGACAATCGATTGAAAAACTATCCAATTTCTGGCGTAGGAATGAGGTAAATTTAGAACGGAAATGCAAAAATCCAACAAACTGCCATAAGCAGCCCACAATACTGGTTGAATGCAATTACTGAATAGTTCTCTTCCTAATCTTTGCCAGTAAAAGTCTCGACTCGGCTCATTGAACACCTCTTCCGGTGGCAATTGGCTTGCTATGAAGCCAGCTAAATAATTCCGGTGCGCCTCCCACATTTGCGTTTGCAGTTGAGTATAAAGTCGAGCTTCCAGTTGAGTTTGCAGTTGGCTTTGCAGTTCGCTTTCTAGTTGGCTCCGCAAATAACCCCGCAGTTGTTTTTCTAGCTGGCTGCGCAGTTTTGTCTCGAATTGGCTCCGGAGTTCGCTGCTGGAATTGTCAAATTGACTGACGATTATATCGGCAGCTTCGTAGGGGCGATCGACAAAAATGATTTCCGGTGCTTTTTTGCCGATCGCACTGTAAGCCGATTTAATTGTTTCCGCAGCTTGCGAGCGATTTATCGGCCCAGTGGAAAGCGCGATCGCTCTCCACTTTTCGCGATAAACTGGAATCAAAGCTGCTTGTTCTGGCGTGAGTTTTTTAACTTTAGTCTGCGACATACCGCCAACCTTGCGGCTCATATTCCCGCTGAATTCGCACCATCCAATTACCTTCGGGAATTGCGATCGCATGGTGTTCTTCGTGACTCAATAAAGCTGTCGGCGAAAGCACCCGCAAGTACAGAGTGCCGTCTTTTTCGTAAAGTTCAGCTTGTCCCTCAATAATCTGGTGAGAATGTCCGGTGACTTCACCTTCGGCGAGAGTCAGGTGAGGTTTTTTTTCTCCTTGGATTTGGGGTACGGGGGTGAGAATTACGTCGCCTTGTCGGATGGGTTGCATAGGTTTTTTCTAAATTTTGTTTGCTGGTGTCTATCGATCGAGCTTTTCTACCGCAACTCTATACTACATTCGTAATACACTGGTGTCAAGAGCCACAAACCAAGTTCAATAACTCTTTGCTGCACTGACAGACGTTATGTTCGAGCGTGAAAGTGCGATCGCAAACAGAAATGCGATAATAGAGGCGAGTTTCGAGTTGCCTGGGTGAGGGTGGCTTGATAGATATTGTCGATGTGAATGAAAGATTGTTGGTGAAAGCCGCCCCTACAAATATTGTGGTTAATTTATCGAAGCAGTTATTACTTGACCTATTTGGCATTGCAACCTATTCACATCATCTTTGTTGACGAGAGAACCTACAACTTATTTGTATTGGTTGGGTCGCAGGAAGAGATTGAGGTTAAAATTTCTCCTAATGGGGAGTTTTTTTAAATGCTCCAAGTAGATTATACTGCAAATTTCGATACAGCATTGAAGCGTTATTTCCTTAAAAATAGCCGGAACAAAGCTGCACGACCAGTCTAATTAGACAGGCGGAAAAAGCGCTCGCATTCAATCGTAGCAAAAGTGGAAAATTCTGATTTTGCTCCTAAAATTGAGGCAGCTAGGCGCCAGCAAATGAAAGAATATAAAGGTGAGTATTGTATCCTAACAATATATTTATAAATGGGGGAGCGATCGCCCAAGCCACTTTTCCTCTAAACCGCAGAAATCCCGCGCCGAAATTCCTTAACTGCTTCAACCTTAGAAGCCATCAGCAAGCAGCGAGACAGCAGGTTGATGTCTAAACCGGGCAGAACTTCGCTTTGGTCAATTTTTTCATAACCGTGCGATCGCAAATGATACAGGCCAAATACTCCATCCTCCCAAAACCAAGCTTCGGGAACTCCCAAGGCTTGGTAGCGATTCAACTTGCTCTCGTTGCCGCTAGTAAATACAACTTCGATCGAGAGGTCTGCAATGCCTCCGGATGCTCTGCCAATTAAGTAAGATTGGTCTGCTTGTGCGGATGCTTTTCTTTCTTTTTCCTGGGTAAAGCTTCCTGTGGGAGTAAAATCGATTTCTTTTTCTACAAAATACGTACCCAGCAACAGGGCGATGACACCGCTGAAGACTTCATGTTCTGGCGAAACTGCCAAGATTTCTACCTGATTTTTGAAATAAAAAAGTCGGATGCCGGGGGAGTCTGAAAACCCCTGCTCGATTAGCTTGAATTGTTGCCAATCAATCCCGGAGTGAATTAGGCGCTGGTCTTTTGGCTTGTCTAATGTTGCTGTCATGGCACGACATCTTTTAACTATTTTATAGCAATTTAAATTCGCACAATTTTACAACCACATTGGTATGGTGCGCGACATCCAAAAAACCTGTTTAAATCGAAACGATCGATGTCAGACACACCATACAAGTTGATTTAACTATTATATTATCCTTCAAATGAGGCAACAGAAACCCGATCGCGCCCTGATTCTTTCGCCCGATAAAGCGACTCGTCGGCGATCGCAATTAGCGTCCCCGGCTGCGACATCGGCGCCGGAATGCAGCAAGCTACACCCAAACTCAGCGTCACGTATTCGCTGACTGCAGACTTAGCGTGAGCTATCTGCAAACCCCGCACCTGTTGTGCGATCATTTCAGCTACGCAAGCAGCACCTTGAATATCCGTATTCGGCAAAACTACTACAAATTCTTCTCCACCGTAACGCGCTACTAAATCGGCAGATCGCTTTACCGAACGCTGCAGAACCGCCGCCACTTGCCGCAAACATTCATCCCCCGCTTGGTGCCCGTAAGTGTCGTTGTAAAGTTTGAAATAATCGATGTCGCACATAATCAAAGACAGCGGTGCTTCTTCCCTCGCCAAACGCCGCCATTCAGTATCGAGGTATTCATTAAAAGAGTGGCGGTTTCTTACCTCAGTCAAACTGTCGTAAGTTGCTAAATACTGCAAGGCTCGATTCACAGTTTCCAACTGCTGTTTCTGCTGCTGCAACTGACGGTTGAGAACCGCCAACTGCTGTTCGGCTGAGTGCGAGCGCAACAAATTTCTCACCCTCGCCAGCAATTCCCTCTCGTCAAAAGGCTTTGCAATATAATCGTCAGCACCCGCATCCAAACTTTCGATCCGAGCTTCCATCCCCGATCGCGCTGTCAAAAAGATTACCGGAGTCGATTTCAATTCTGGCGTACTGCGAATCTCCTTGAGCAAATCCAGTCCGTTTTGTCTGGGCATGATTTGGTCGCTCACAATCAAATTTGGCTGCAAAGTTTTTGCTTTTTCTAAACCTTCAACCCCGTCACTCGCCAGGGCGACTCTATAGTACGGAGTTAATAAAGTTTGGAGGTAAGCCTGCAGAAAATCGTTGTCTTCTACTACCAGCAACAGCGGTAATTCTCTGCTGTCTGGTGTTAATTCTTCGCCATTATTTTGGTCGTCAAAACAGTGATGTTCCGGCAGCGGGGTGTGGGGTGCGATCGCGCCGCTATTTCCCGTACCCCACTCTCCGGAGCCGAATCCAGTCAGTCCTGCCAATTGGGCGATCGCGCTCACCAACTGATTCGCTTCCACCGGCTTCGACAAATGCCTCTGAAACCCAGCCTCCAGCGCCGATGCCGAATCTTCTTCCTGGATGCCTGCCGTCAGCGCCACGGCCGGCAGCAGTTCCCTGTGTTCGGACATTTCCATTGCTCTGATGCGGCGGATCAAATCGCAGCCGTCGGCTCCGGAAACCGTCATATCGCTCACCAACACGTCGGGCCGCGACTGTTGCAACTCGGCCATCGCTTCGCCGGCGCTACCCACTGCTATTACCTTGGCTCCAAATGCTTCGAGGCCAGTTTTGAGAAATTGCCGGATCTCGGCGGTGCTTTCCACCACCAGGACTTGCTTTCCCGCTAGGGGTTTGGAGACCGATCCAGGTCTGCTTTCCATTTGGGCGATCGCAGCAGTGCGATCGTCGGGTGCATTTTTCTTGGCAATCGGTAGCAGCACCCCAAAGGTCGCCCCCTGACCGAGGCCGGGACTCGAAGCCCAAACACTTCCCCCGTGCAGTTCCACCAACTGCCGCACAATTGAGAGCCCCAGGCCAAGCCGGTGCTGTTCCTTGGTCTGGAAGCTCTCTGCGGGGCGGAAGTAGTCAAAGATGTGTGGCAGAAATTTGGGATCGATCCCGCAACCGCTGTCGCTGACGCGAATCAAGACGCCCGACGCAGTAGGCTCGGTCCGCACTTGAACTGGGTTTCGTGCCGATTCAGGGGTGAATTTGATGGCGTTGGTAAGGAGGTTCCAAACTACTTGCTGCAAGCGTTCTGCATCTGCCAAAACGTAGCTGACGGCGGGGTCAAAATGTGTTTCTACGCGGATGTTTTTGGCATCGGCGGCGGGGCGGAGGGTGCCGAGCGCAGATTCTATGATAGACGGGAGGTGAACTCGGCCGATGTTCAGGCACACTTTCCCCCGCAGCAGCCGCGAGAGGTCGAGGAGATTGTCTATTTGCCGGTTTTGTAATTTGGCGTTGCGCTCGATGATTTCCAAAGCGCGGCTGGTGGTGGCTTCGTTTAAATGGCGCGATCGAGCTAGCTGCACCCATCCCAAAATCGCGCTCAGGGGCGATCGCAGTTCGTGGGAGGCGATCGCCAGAAATTCGTCTTTTGCCCGGTTTGCTTCGGCTTGGGCTGCTTCAACGGCTTTGCGATCGGTGATGTCGAATCCGAGCGCCAAATACTGACAGGGTTTTCCCTTGCAGCCCCACAGCGGAACTACTGCTGCGTACACCCAATAATCACTTCCATTCTTGGTTTTATTCTTAATGTCTCCTTGCCAAACTTCACCTTTGGCAACTGTTGACAGCAGATTTTTGATTAATTCCGAAGACTTATATTCCCAATGGAGGATGCCAAAGTGGCTGCCGATCAATTCTGCGCGCGAATAGTTGGACATTGAGCAAACTCGATCGCTGACGTAGGTGATAATTCCTCGCGCGTTCGTCCTCACCGCAAGTGCCGATCTGTTGATCGCCCCCTTAAAATCTAAACATTCTTGCAGCGACGAATCTAGTTCTTTTACCGTAGAAATTTTGCCTGGGCGATCGGTCGTGTCCGGTTGCTGGCGATCGGTCTTATCCTTGCTCCGTTGTTGGATTTCCATTGCTTCTATTTTCCCCTGACGGCTGACACCTAATCTACTCGCATCCTGATTCATTATCACTATTTTGCTTCCCGCGCCGGCGGGTGTAATATTTTGTATCTCTACATCTTCCTGAAAATTTGGCAGGTACCACATCCACTCGGGAGTCACCTCAATTTTTGTTGATAGTTGGCTAAACTTTGTCAATCTGAGGACTGATTTTCTGATATCTAGCCGACCATCGGCTGCTGGCTAATTTGCTTTGATCTTCGATCTTTTATCTTTTACGAGGGGGAATTACGGAGAAATTTAGGGTGTCGATCGCGAGCCTCAAGTTGCATCCTTGTTTTAAACTGGTATCATAAGCGTCAATTTTTTTCTCACAATTACTCCTCGGATCTGGCGCAAAGTCTCCTCTTGCGCAGGCTTTCGAGTCTGTGGCTTTTGACCTCATATCCTCTCCAGCAGATATATATGCAGGGCTAGACAGTTCCCAAATCATTGGCGAATAAAGTCCGTGTCTGGCGATCGTCCGCAACTTCTGTTAAATTAATTTCTTCTAGATCTTGACAGGTCTGTATATTATTTGTATTATAAATTGTAGTATACCCTCAAACGAGAGCAGCCAAAGTGTATTGACGCACTCAACTATTAACATTTTGAGAAAAATAGTCTGTGAATTTAGACGCTGTACGCGAGCAATTTGAAGAAATAGCATTTAATTATGACGGCTTAATTACTCGCCTCATTCCGCAGTATCGCGAGCAACACGAGTTAATATTGCAGTTACTCGCTTCTGAAACTAATGCTAACATAAAAGTTCTGGATTTAGGCGCGGGAACTGGCATACTGTCGGCTGTGATTTTGTCAGCATTTCCTCGGGCAACTGTCCTCGCCTTTGATATGGCGGAAAATATGCTAAAAATTTGCCAAACTAACTTGTCCGCTTTCGGAGAAAGGCTGACCTTGCAGCAAGGAAACTTTGCCGAAGATGATTTCGGCAGCGGCTACGATTTGGTAGTTTCTGGGTTGGCAATCCACCACCTCGACAGCGCAGGTAAACAACAGCTATTTCACAAACTTTTCCAATCCATGAATCCAGGGGGAATCTTGCTAATTCGAGATATTGTCACAGGTGCTACTCCCCGGCTGACTGAGCAATACGAACAGTTGTGGCGGCAGTACATGAAAGCTAACGGAGAAGACGATGCAGCCTGGTTCCAAAAATATTTAGAAGAAGATATTCCCTCCTCTGTGGAAGAGCAGACTAAGTGGCTGGCAGAAGCTGGTTTTGCAGACGCCGGATGTCACTGGCGCTACCTAAATTTTGCTATTTTTGGCGGAGTTAAGAAGTGAATGCAACTGGGTGAGGCTGCCTTAGGATAAATCTGCGATTGCGAAAAAAATCTTAACCGAGGGAATTCAGTATCTAAATATGCCATAAATTAACGTTTCACTATCATGAAAACCATCTGGAATCGCATTGATTCTTGGCTTGCCGCTAATGCGCCAGAAATTCTGAACAATCTGCAACCGGGAGCAACCCCTGAAGCTATAAAAGCAGCCGAACAATTTTTAGAAATCGAGTTTCCTGAAGATGTAAAATCATCTTACCGCATTCATAACGGTCAGTTTGAAGAGAGATATTCAGTAATGCCGTACGGGCAGTTTCTTTGTTTAGAAGGAATGATAAGAGAGTGGAATTCTTGGAAAGAATTACTGGATACAGGCGACTTTAATGAGGAAGATGGCAATGATTATGGCTGCGCTTCAGATGGACTGATTCGGACAGAATTGTGGTGGAATCCTAAATGGATTCCGATCGCTTCCGACCTCAACAGCGACAGTCTTTGTTTGGATTTAGATCCAGCACCAGGAGGTCAAGTTGGGCAACTTATTTTTATGTGCCACGATGATGCTTACAGAGGCTTTATTGCTAAAAGTTGGCGAGAATGGTTAGAACAGTTAGCCACAGATTTAGAAACTGGTAAATATATATGATAAAAAAAGATATTTGAGAAAACAAAATGAATAATTCACGCTTAGTCAAAATTAGCAAATACCTCAGCCGACATCTGCGACACGCTCCGGATCGCATCGGCATTCAACTCGCTCCCGGCGGCTGGGTTCCTGTTAGCGAACTCCTCGCTGCGTGCCAAAAAAATAACTTCCCTGTTCAGCTTGCAGAACTCAAGGAAGTAGTCGTGCAAAACGACAAAAAACGCTTTTCATTCAACCCGACAGGCACTCTAATTCGTGCCAACCAAGGACACAGTGTAGAGGTTGACTTACAGTTAGAACCCGCACTTCCCCCGGATATTTTATACCACGGAACAGGTAGCACTGCCGTAGAGTCTATTCTCAGTCAAGGAATTAGGAAAATGTCGCGGCATCATGTTCATTTGTCGGTAGATATCCCGACGGCGCGCCAAGTAGGTGGAAGACATGGCATCCCGGCTATCTTTACTGTAGATGCCGCAGCAATGCAACGCGACGGCCATACATTTTACTGCTCAGCTAACAAAGTTTGGCTAGTAGATTTTGTGCCACCCAATTATCTAAAAATAAGTTGATAAACTTTCGGTTTTTTGTATAAAATGTACAAAAAATGTTTTAACATAAGAGTAAGTAGGAGTTTTGCAAAATGAGTGCGGCAGATATGGGCGATCGCGAAAACAATTTCAATCAAAACAATCCTCAAAATCGAGGGTTGCTCGGCTCTGGATGGCGACCTTTTTACCGTCAATTTGATTGGGATCACCTGCTACACTTAGCGTCTAGCGACCCCTTAGAACTAGCTCAAAAAACTTTAGGTGCAGCTAGCGACATTGCCGATGCAATGGGACGACATCAATATACCTGGTGGGCAAATATTTTAAATGTATTCTCGGAAAATACTCGCTACGAAATTGATGAGTTTTGGGATTACATTACTCCGCAGCCTGTTTACCCGGATTACCGCTACAAAGACGTTTTAGTTACCGAAACGCCGGTGGTACAATTGGTCAGCCGCGCTAGCATTCCCATCGACTACGTTCTCAACAAACTCCAAGAAATTACTCTTTTCAAAGTTCTGGATTTGCTGGGAAAACCGGATGCGATCACCCAGTCTTTTATGGAGCGACATTTTTCTTATTCCCCGGAGCGATTTATTAGCTGGGAACGCTTGGAAGTTTTGGGTACTGTTTATGCTTATTGGGCCCGATTAGGCTGTTGGCTGCAAATTGACAGCTACGACAGGGGAAGACGCTGCTACACTCTGATTTCCCAAGATATTGCGCCGCTCGTTAGCAAGGCAACTTACAATTTAGCGGTGATTCTGGGCGGGTACAAAAGCCGCGTCGGTCAGGTTCACAGCCAGTTCCCAATTCGGACGTTTTCTGCGGAGGTTCAAAGTTTTACCGATACAGTTCAGCAAGCAATTCTGGATCAAAATCAGTTGGCTGTTTTGGTCAGCGGCGAACCGGGGACGGGCAAAACTGCTTGGACGCAAGCGGTAGCAAAGGAAATTTTAGTGCCGCTGGGTTATGTAATTTTTATCTTAGACCACGATGCTGTGGAAAATTTTGTGCCTCCGAGTTATTTAGAGCGGATTTGTATTATTATCAATGAGGCTGATAATTTGGCTCAAGATCGATCGACCGCAGAGGGTCAACGCACTAACAAAACTGAACACATTTTGAGTTTGCTGGATGGAACTTTGTATCAAAGTGTCATCGACGATAACGGGATTCAATTTGGACAAAAGCTCGTAGTTTTGATGACTTGCAACACTACTGAAAGATTAGATCCTGCAATGTTACGCAAAGGGAGAGTGGATTTTACCAGTGAATTTACGCACAAATTTGTTTGAGCGGTCTCTTAAATTCTCAATCTATCTGAGCGATCGCACTGGCTACACGATCTCATACCATGTTCCATTTTCGATTTTCAATTAAAGAATGGGGAATGACTGATGAAGCTCAAGGTTTCGATCGCAGGCCTACAGTTGCATTCTTTTGGGAAATTGTATAAAATACCGAACAATTACCAGGAAATCTTCTCAATCTCCAAGTTTGGGGAAAAATTTCTTGAGTACCTATAGACTATTGGTGTCAACTATCCCCTAAAACCCTTTGTCTATCTCGTTTTTGCCTAGTCTCGTTCCCCTCTTGCGCCCCCGAATAGTCGGGGGACGCAAGAGAGAACTCCAGTCTCCTGCGAGTATTCGGGGGCGCTCCGCCGATCTGTGGCTAATCGTCAAACAGCACTCGGACACTAGATTTGCTCTTAAGTTGACAGTAATGCCTATAGACATATCCCCATCAAAAATGATATCACTGATGGGTGATACCCTCTAAGGGGATCGTCCTAGAGAGCCAATCAGGGAAACACAGCATTTTTGGTCTCAAACAGAATTTTTCAAACTAGACAGCTATGGAGGAAATCCCAAACCGTGCAAACTAAGCCAGTTCAGCAAAAAAGTCAGGGACTGGGAAAGTACGCCGACGGGACTGTCCCGCTCGCCCAACAACCCCTAGAGGCAGCCGTGTCCGATAGTAAAGACAGATTTCGGCGGTTTGTTGAGCGCTCCGCCGACGCCGTGGCAATGGTAGATTGTGAAATGCGCTATCTGTCGGTTTCTCGTCGCTGGGAAACAGATTGCGGGATTGGCCGCGGGGAGGCGATCGGCCGGTCTCATTGGGAACTGTTCCCGAATCTCCCGGGATATTGGGAGCAAAACGCCCAGGCTTGTTTGACCGGAGTTTTGAAATACAGCGAGTTTGTGACAGGGCAACCGATCGCATCTGTATCAGGAAAAATCGCAGGCGGTTCTTTCAGCGCGTCGGTAAAATGGATATTTCAGCCTTGGAAAAATAACGAAGGTGCGATCGGCGGTTTGATCCTGTTGGCCTCTGAGATAGCTGAGGATCTCGCTCAAACACATGGCTATAATAAATTTCAGTCCGAGGCCAAAAGCAAGCAGTTAGAAACAATACCGCAACTAACTCAAATTGCCCTCGAAAATGCTGCTGATACAATCTTTTTTACTACCTCCGACGGTGAAATTTGCTATGCGAACAAAGCTGCTTGCCATCTTTTCGGCTACTCGGAATCGGAACTGCTTAACCTGAGGGTGAGCGACATCGATTCGCAGTTGTCAGCATCGGATTGGCCAGAACACTGGGAGCAACTCAAGCAGCAAACCAACCTCACTTTTGAAACCAGTTATACAACTAAAGACGGCGCCAGTTTTCCCGTCGAAGTTAAAGTCAATTATTTAGAATACGGCGGCTGCGAATACCGCTGCGCGATCGCCCGCGACATTTCCGCTCGCCAAGTAGCAGAATCAGGGCTTGTAGAGGCGAAAGAGCAACTTCAAGCTGTTTTGGACGCCGTGCCGGGATTAGTTTCGTGGGTAAGTTCCGATTTGCGCTACTTGGGAGTAAACCGACATTTAGCTAGCGCTTACAAAATGCCTGCCGAACTATTTGCCGGTCAAAAAGTAGGTTTTTTAGAGACAAGTCCCAAATTCAACGATTTAGTATACGATTTCTTTGCCAACCCTGAAAAGAAGACATCTCAAGAAGTAACAGCGAACATCCGAGGAGAAAATAAAACTTATTTAATTGTCGCTCAAAAATACCATAAAAGTGCGGCTGCGGTATTTGTGGGAGTAGATATTACAGCAAGCAAACAGTCTCTTTTGGCTTTGCAAGAATCAGAAGAACGCCTGCGACAGCAAGCGGCGAAATTAGAGCAGACGCTGTTAATTTTGCAGCGAACTCAAACTCAACTGATTCAAACAGAAAAAATGTCTTCTCTGGGGCAGTTAGTAGCAGGAATAGCCCACGAGATTAACAATCCAGTTAGTTTTATTTCCGGAAATGTCAGCCACGCCACGGGCTACATTCAAGAACTGCTGCGATCGATCGACCTTTACCAAAAGTATTATCCCCATCCCGTGCCGGAAATTCAATATCTGATGGACGAATTAGACTTAGAATTTATCAAAAAAGACTTGCCGAAATTGTTAAATTCAATGAAAGTCGGTTCCGAAAGGATTCGGGATGTCGTGCGATCGCTCCGCTTGTTCTCGCGTACCGACGAAGCCCAAATGAAGCCTGCAGATATCCACGAAGGTTTGGACAGCACTTTGCTGATCTTGCAAAATCGCCTGCAAGCTAAAGGGGGACGCCCGGGGATATCTCTAGTTAAAGAATACGGGGATTTGCCGCGAGTCCGCTGCTATGCGGGACACTTAAACCAAGTGTTCATGCACTTGTTGACAAATGCGATCGACGCTTTAGAAGAAGGGGGGAGAAATTCCGAAAAGCCTGGTAAAATGCCAAATAAATCTTTCTTGTCTTCGGTCAGGCCGGCATCTGAAATGTTCAATCCCGAAATTCGGATTCGGACCTCCGTGGTAGAGGGAAAGGAAGTTGCGATCGCCATTAGCGACAACGGCCCTGGCATGACTGAAGAAGTCCTCGGCTGCATCTTTGACCCTTTATTTACCACTAAATGTCCGGACACTAGCACAGGTTTGGGTCTAGCAATATCCCAACATTTAGTAGTAGAAAAGCACGGCGGTAAGTTGCACTGTGTTTCGCGTCCGGGACAGGGAACTGAGTTGATAATTAAAATTGCGATCGGCAACGATTAATTGACTTCACCCAAAGCTGGAGACAAGCTCCCGCCCAAAGTCACCAAGAGCAAAAAACTTGAGATTTTAGTTTAACAGTCTTGGAGGCAGAACGTTTCTATGTATGGTGTTCTTCGGCGCACCTTACCGCTATAATTCGCGCGTCCAACATTTTTTTAGTAACGCCTGTTTAAGCGCCCAGAGTGCGGCTTTAGAGTCAATGCTAAAATCTAAAACATAAAATCTAAAATCTAAAATCGAGTGATTAAAAATGGTAAAATAATATGATAATTGAGTGGCTGAGATTTAAAGTACCTCCCGAAAAGTGGGAGGCGTTTATTCGGCGAGATGAAGAAGTTTGGACGGCCGGACTAAGAAATTTCCCAGGTTATTTGGGCAAAGAAATTTGGGTGGATGCGGTGGAAAATGAGGTGGTGATGTTGATTCGCTGGGAAACTAGGGAGCAGTGGAAGTCGGTTCCGCAAAGCACAATAGATGAGTTGGATGCCCAAATGGGCGATTTGCAAATTGCGATCGCCGAAAGTCGCGAATATCAAGTTCGCAAGTTTTTGCATTAGTTAGTCAGCAGTGATTAGTTAGGAGTTAGGAATCAAGCGTCCCATCTTCGATCGAGAGTCTGGGAACTTGACAAAAGTCTCGTTGTTTGCTAGTGATAACGGTAGCACCGACGGATAAGGCAATGGCTGCTATCGGCATATCTTTTTGCGGCGTTGCTGATTTAGGGTATGAAAGCCTAAATATGCAAGTCATAGAAACCAGCATCCACAAAACTTCGGGATTTATAAGTTATTTTTTTCATACGCTGATTAAGCAACGCCTTTTTTACTAATGCCATAATTCTCGATGTCTTCCCACCCTTGCGCTCCGGCGATGATAGCAAAAATTGCGATCGCTAGGATATCGGTGAGTTGATGTTTCTTAGTTCGCTCGACTCTGGGGTCTTTAATATCTGCAAAATGTGCGACTAAACGGGCGTTGAATATCTTGAATCTCTGCTACTTCCCGAAGCGGTAGTTGAGGAAGAGAGCTTTTTTTGGCAGAGGTAGATTTGCTCTCAAAACCCTGAGACATAAAGTGTATTCCTAAATATTTTATGGGCTGGCATTGTTGTCACCTCACTTATTTGACTCATTGTCAAGTACAATTTATACCAAATTAGATGAGCTTACCCTGACTAAAAACCTCCATTACTTAAACACAGAAGAAATATTTTTTGACTTTTAATTTCCAAAAGGGGTAACTTTTTCGGCTACTTGACTAGGCTTGGCGATGTATATGCCTGCCAAAACTATAGAAAAAGCTAACCAGTTCAGAGGACTTAACTGTTCTGAAAAGATTATCCAAGCAAGTATAGCAGTAATCACCGGATCGAGCAGCAAGAACACGGCAACGAACCCAGAAGAAAATCCTTTCAGGTTATAAGCCTGAAGACTTTGACCCAAAACTTGGCAGACCAAGGCTTGGGCAATTATTGTTAACCAGCCAGCCCAGGAATAGGGAAAAAGCACATCTTCCGTTAGCAGAACGATGGGGAAAGTTAACAGTGCCCCGCAGCAGGAACACCACAAAAGTATGGTTGTTGCTGAAAACTTGGCTCGAAGTTTTTCTACAGTTAGCAGATTGGCTGCAGAAAAGACAGCAGATAGTAGGGCAAGCGAGTCACCTGTAAAGTTATCACTCGCTACCTGCAAATCGCCCAGTCCAATTAAGATTGATCCGCTGATGGCGATTACCATGCCAATGAGGAATCTGCCCTCAAAACATTGACTGAGAAACAGCCATCCCATCAGAGTCGTGAACAGCGGGGTTACGTTATGCAGCAGATTAGAGTTAGCCACACTTGTCTGGGTGAGTGACCAAGCCCAGGTTATTAATGTGCCTGAGAACAAACAACTCATTACTAGCAACAAGACTACATCGCTGACTGTGTAATGCTCCTTTTCGAGCAAGGAGTCGTGGGAGTGTCTTTCCCTAAAGGTCTCGAACACCTTCCCTAATCCTAAAATGATAGTGGCTACCCAGAAGCGATTGAATACTGTCGCAACCGGACCCAGTTCCCGTTCGCTCAATCTGATGAAGATGGCGGCAAAGGATAAAGCAAGGATTGCCAGAAATAATGAAGTTAGTCCGATACTCCCTTGGAGTCGCTGCGCGATCGCACCTGGTGTCTGCTCTATCTGTTGCTGTGATGGTTTCAGTTCAATTGTCATCTTCACTTCTCAAAGTAGTATCTGCGCCACGCAAATCGTGGCGCAAGCTAATAGCATTACTCTTGCATTCCCGCATACAGGAGTCGGACAAATAAGCGGACACCATCATCATTTTTCAAAGTTGAATAGGAGGGAGCTTTACTGTTACCGATCGCACGCAAATCCGAGAGCAGTTCTGGATGAAATTGGCAAGTAAACGAGCGTCTAATTTTCTTAGTTTCAAAGTCTTTGTAATTAATGCAGGTTGCCGAACATTCGGTAACTATTTCACCATCTTCCTCTGCTGTTGAACAAAGAATTTCAATGGCGTCGGGCAGTTGTATTAGCCAACTCAGAGAGCTACCAGCGATGATGTGCCGATAGGGAACAATAGCGTCATGAATACTGCGGTAAGCCCAGTTGGCAAACAATATTGCTTCTTCGTTGACTTCATCGGAATGAAACATCGAAATTGACACTCTTGCCTCATATTGAATTGTTGTGTCAATCACGCCTTCATGGCTGTCGGCTGTGACATCATGAGCATGAATAATTTCCCAAGGAATACCTAAAGCATCGCCGTCAGGAGACTGATAAGGCAACAACACACGATCGCCTACTTCTTTTAATTCATTGCGCGTCACGGCAAAATGCTCGTCATTCCAGCCTGTAGCAACAACTCGTCCATCACGCTTTTTGACTTCGAGTGTCTTGCCCATTGCTTCGATGCGCTGGCAGACTCCTTGCAACGATCTGAGTGCTTTGCTCTCCTTATCGCGTTCTAAAGATGTCATATTGAGGACTTGTTTGACTGCACGCCGGATGAGTCGGATGTGACATTCAGCAGCTAACTGGTGTCCTACACAGATAAATATTGCCGGGGCACTGGTGGGCGATCGCGAGATCAATAATTTTTCCACTAATGCAAACATATCCTCTCGCGGACAGGCCGGACTTGTCCAGGTAGAGGCATCGTATGTCGATGGATGGCCACCTTCGACTACCACTGCATAACCAGAGTTAATTGCCGGAACAACTATTTCTGGATCGAGGACTCCTGTTGACCAAACAGGTAGTAATACTGAGTCCATATCGGCGACTTTCTGAGCAATGTATGCGACATTTTTGGAAGCCCGAACATCTTCGCCATTAGCGTTAACGCCTACGTGTTCCCAAGGTTCTATAATAGTAATACAGTTGCGTAACAAATTGGGATGCAACAGTAGAAACTCCAAGTCTGACTGTGAATTAATCACTTTTTCTAAAGGCTTGGCGTGTCCCCACTCAAAAATGCCGTCGCTGGCAAATAGTTCTTTTTCCAAAAGCGGGTCTTCTGAAGTTCTATCGGCTAAAAAACGACCTAACAAAATATGTGCCGATTCAAAATCCGATCTGCCTTCATGCAAGTAGCCAGGAGTTAGTCGCCAGTCGGCTGTGGTGGTTGTATATTGTTGAACTTTGATAGATTCTATGCTCATAATTTATCTCGTTCTGTTGTTAGAAAACTTAAGCTTGTACTCACAGGAACTGCACAAAGTATGTATACTCAACAAGCTATTTTCTAAATGAGTAAAAAATTTAGATTAACTTTATATACCCCCTCTCAGACCAAAGTTCATCGCTCCGTATTATTGCAACTATTGTACATTGTACATCGATAGCGCCATCAAGTTTCATCCTCAGCTAAAGTAATCAGTCCATCATCTAAGGTGAGATTTAACTGGTTATCCAAACTCGCTATAAAATCAATACTAAAGCTTTGATTTTTATCTTGAACTCTGGCACTAATTATTACGCCAATACACAATTCATTACGGTTGTGTGCAGCTAATACACAATCAGCAAAAGTCAGGTTGCTAATCTGTTCTGGGGGAAAGTAAAGCGATATTGGCTTGACATACAGTTCGCTACCTTCCGATGAAAACAAATCACGATAGATTGACATTATATCAGGCTCTTGGGATACCTGGGATAAAATTTTTGATACAACTTGATCCGTGAGGAGAAAGTCTTTTACCCGGCTTTGATTACCAAGCTTGATTTTGAGAAAAATTTTTCATCTTGCTTGTCAAATTTATCACTTATCCTTTGTTGATTTATCAACTTATGTTTTGAGTTTATGTTCGTCGAATTTTACCATACTTATAAAAATTAAGTAATTAAGATATGGCTGAGTCTGGGAACGAGAAACGAGAAAATGGAAGCCGTCCGGGGTCTGATAATATCAAATCCGGTTAATCAGCCACACAAGGAAGTGGGCAGGGGATATGAGGCATGGCGCATGAGGTATCAGGGAAGTCAGTGCAATTAGCCGGATTTGATATCACCCCTGATTCGCTAACATCATCTTACAAGAGAAGGGGAGTGTTAAGAATGCGACCAGAGGTCTACTTAAATTCACATCTTGCACCAATCTCAAGAACAGGCTTTCCGGCCTGTTCCACAAAAGATGAATTTTCTTGTGGGGCGGCAGGATGCCCATCCTTTAAAGACTTATTGACAATGATGCAAGATGTCAGTTTAAACCGATTGTGTCAGGTGAGGCAAAGAATGTGATATTTATGCAAGTTCCACGAATACGGTGCTGCGGGCAAACTCCTCCTCCGGCGAAAAGTATGGAGCTTTATCAACCAGCGTAAGGTCAAAACGGTATGTCTCGTGAAGGAATTTGCCGCTGATGAGAGCCGATTCCAAATCCTTGATGTATTCTTCGGCGATCGTGCAAGCCTCCTTAATACGTTTGCGATCGCGAAGGTCTAACAGCTTCTGCAATGTTGCTCCCACCCCTACCTAGCGTGAAGCTGCCTTGAGAATATTGACCGACATTCTCACAATCAATTAGACAAATATGACTGACGCAAATGCCAGACGAGCTCGCGCCGCATTTCACTGAGAATTCGCTGTCCCCGTTCACAATGTTCCAACTTGATGTCATCGACATAGAACCGCACCAGCGTGTCTCGCGTGTAATCTCCCTTCAGGTCATTGATCCAGATTTTGGGGTCTTGCCATTCATTGCGTGAACTCTTGAAGTTTTCTCGCAACCATTCGCGAAAGCGTTCTACCAATTCGTCTAATCGCGTGTCTAACCCTTTGGGATTACTAATTGCCCATAACAGCTTGTTAACTTTGATCTTCAACAAATCAATCTTCTGTTCCCACTCTTGCTTCAACGTTTGCTGGTCTTCTTGAAATAGGTCAGGGTCTTTCAACCAGTATTGATACCAACGGCGTATCAGCCCAATCAACGTACTCTCGGATACTGTTCCCGTAGCTTCACTGAGCAAGCGTCTGCGACGGTCGTGCCGATCGAACTTTTTTGATTCCAGTCCAATCTTTTGACAAAGTTCCAGATAGTATGCTTGCACTGTTCGCCGCTCCTCTACATCTAATCCACCCCTTTCTAATTGGGAGATGAGATCGGCTAGGTGCGCCAAACCCATTTCAATCTCAGCTAGTAAAGTATTCACCTCAGTCTCAGCTAACAAGCGTTGCCGTCCCGTTTCTCGCTTCTGTTGCGCTTTTACCCCAGGTATAGAGCAACCATAAAACTCGTCAACTAATTCTAACTTCTTGTCAATTTCGCCCATGGTATCGGGGTGCGCCAGCACGACTTTTTCCATCATGGAGATGGCTAGAGCCGGCGCAACATCTGCTTTGATCGGAATGGCGATCGTGTAGTAGTAATGATTGGTCGGACGGCTGAGGTTAATAATTTCCTGCCCTTCAAACGCGGCATTGGGGATGTAAATCTGTGAGTGCGTGTCAATGAGATACAGTTCGGTTAATCGCAGCCCAATGTGTTTGATCACGCCTCTTCTACCGTTGGCTAGCTCAATCACATCCCCAAAGCGAAACGGTGTATCGATGAGCAAGACTAACCCACTGAAGAAGTTTGCCAGAATGTCTTTTAGCGCAAACCCCAAGATAAAACTGATTCCTCCGATGGCAACTAACAAACCTTGGATGTCAACACCGAATGCCTGGAGAAACAGCAGTCCACCCACCAAGTAAACAATTAAAGGGAGAACATTTTGTAGTATCGGAGTGAGAACATCATCCCACATTGCCTCGGAGCGTGCGGCATACTCGCTAAAAGCATAAGGCACAACCTCGGTGAGCAATTGAACCACCCAAAAGGTGGCGATAAGGACAAGAAAAGCGGTCAAGCCTCGCTGGAACCAAGTAATGTAAATTGTAGGAGCGATAGATCGCGTCTGCAATGCCAGCTTGAAACCGATCGCGAACACAATGAGTGTCAGCGGCGTTTGTGAGACGTTGAGTGCAACTAACACTAGGTCGGAGGTAAATTGACGGAAAACCCTCCGCAAAATACCAAACAGTAGGTAGAGAACAATAACTACAACACCAAGAATGCCGAAGTTAAGCAAAAATGCACCCCATCCTGGAGCAAGCAAAATAGCTAACAGAAACGTAGAGTTGCCGATCGTCCTCATTTGGAAACCGGCTCCACAGATCCGTAAAGTATGTAAAAAATAGTGCTTGACATAGTATTAGATAGGTGTTAATTAATGAAAGGGATGCTTTTTCAAAAATAGAAATATAAAAAAACTAAAACCAGCATTTAGCTCCTGGATTTGCTAGAGAAGACTTCTCGATCGCCACGAAGCACAGTTGCTTCACAGCCAATCATAATTTTTTATGTTTTATAGTTGTTTCACCCCTAATGAATGAATCCAATAAAACGACGATGGCGCTCGCCTCATTATTTGTCGGTGTAGTCGCCCTATCTTTTGGCTCTATCTTCATTAGATGGAGTGAAGCTGAACTAAGTCCCAATGCTACAATATTTAATCGCTTTTGGCTAGGTAGTGTCGTCTTTGGGCTGTGGCAAGGATACAAGGCGATACGTCAGAGACTTTCTGGTGACAAACCCCTTCAACAGCATTCATACACCAGTCAGGAGCTTTTGCTATTGCTGGGTGCTGGGATTTTTTTTGCTGCCACCTTAGCCTTTGTAGCTTGGTCGCTGACTCAAACCAGCGTCGCTATCTCGACAATCCTACACAATCTCACCCCGATCTTTACCAGCTTAGGAGCGTGGTTGTTATTCGGTCAAGGCTTTAACCGCCAATTTCTGATTGGGATGGTCGTCGCCATTGGGGGAGCGATCGCCATTGAAATCGAGCAAATACACATGGCTGCTGGTGAGGTCACAGGAGGCATAGCTGCCATCGTCTCTGCGGTTTTTATGAGTGCATATCTGCTGGTAGTAGAACAACTGAGAACCAAATTTGACCCCATCACAATTCAGTTGTGGGTTTGTGCGATCGCTACCCTATCCATCTTGCCGATGCTTGTGTTCGCTCAAGAGCGGGTTTTTCCTTCTTCACTGAATGGATGGCTGTTCGTCATTTTTTTCGCCCTCGTCTGCCAAGTTTTAGGTCAAGGACTTTTAACCTATAGCGTTGGTGGCTTGTCCTCAGTGGTTGTCTCCTTAGTACATTTGTTAGAGCCAGTATTTAGCAGCATTTTGGCTTGGGCAATCTTTTGGGAAAAGTTAAGTTTCTCGAATTGGGTAGGTTTTGCCCTAGTTCTCATCGGTCTATACCTAGCCGTATCTAGCCAAGCTGTTGTTCGTCTCCCACAAAATCGGCTAGAGAGCGGTTAGTCACCATTACTGTTTCTTTCAACGGTAAGCAAGTGAAAAAGACTTGGCTCAAAAAATCAGCACAACTCGATGTCAATACATTTGCTAAAAAGTATGACAGCCAAACAGGAATTAGCACAGCAACCGTCGTCCAGAACACCTGCTTGGATCGCAACTGCTGAAGGTGAAAATACAAGACTCAGACACGATCTGGATCGATTGAAGAGAAAAACTCTTTTTTAATTCTAAATCCGAAGAAATGCTCAAACATTCAATTCGTTTACTAATTTACGCTCCTCAAATTCGAGGAAGTTCCCATTCCATATTCAAGTAATCATTTAGATACTCTTATTTGAACGCTATTCGACCTGCCTCCGTCATCGGTGAGAGCCAAATCATACCTCAGTTCACCAACGCCAAAACTTTTGTAACCTAACTAGGACTTATGCACCGTAATTCTCAGAACAAGGGTTTGAGGTTCTAGATTCTGCGGAGCCACTGCGCTAATGCGATCGCTCAGAATGACGCAATTTGGCACTCAGTGCGTAAGTCCTAACAGCGATTATGATTAACATAACTAGGTCAACTTAACTCATATTATGGCAGATCAAAAACAACCACCAAGTAAAACGCCACAGGAGGCACAAGAAGCCGATACTAAAGAGAATTCCGATATAAAAACTCATACAATCTCGTCCCGACTGCTCAAAGCGATTCAAGCCCCGACCCCCAGCGAACTCCTTGCCAAGGCAAACTACATGAATCGCAAGCATGAACCGGGGAGCATTGATTTTACTGAGGGTGACGCTCACGAACTTCCCCCACCAGGCTTTGTAGAAGCCCTTCAGCGCTGGAGCATTCCGCAAAATGAGAGTTGGTTCGGTTACAAAGACAACCTTCCACAGGCACGAGTCACTGTGTCAGAAGGTCTGAAGATGCAACGCGGGATCGCGATCGCACCAGAAGATATTTTCCTGACCAACGGTAGTCTGATTAGTCTGACTATTTGTCTTCAGATGCTGACCGAAATAGGAGACGAGGTGATTATCATCACCCCACCTTGGCTAAACTACAGGCGGATGATTCATGTCGCTGGTGCGGTTCCGGTTGGCGTTGCAGTTAATCCAACTACTTTCGATCTGGATCTCGATGCGATCGCCGCTGCCATAACTGAACGTACCAGAGCGATCGTTATCAATTCACCCCACAACCCCACAGGCAAGATTTTTTCAGCAACAACCCTACAACAATTAGCAAATCTGCTCACCAATGCCTCCCATCGCTACGGCAAACCAATCTACCTGATTTCCGATGAAACCTTCAGCCGCATTGTATTCGATCGACGAACTTGTCCCAGTCCCACCCAGTTCTACCCGTTTTCCTTCCTCATCTATGGCTACAGTAAGGTCTGGATGGCTCCCGGTCAACGCATCGGTTATATTGCCTTGCCACCCACAATGCCTCAACGGGAATCAATACGGCGCATAATTCGTACACTGCAAGGCAGTCCCTTTGGTTGGTGTTTCCCCAGTGCATTGATGCAATATGCGCTCACAGATTTGGATGAACTCACCATCGATATGGAGCATCTACAACGCAAACGCGATTGGATGGTGAAGGCACTCAAGGAAATGGGTTACAAGTTGCAAATTCCGGAAGGGGCATTCTTTTTGTTAGTAGAGTCACCCTGGTCAGACGATTGTGCTTTTGCCGAGTTACTAGCCAGCCACGATGTTTTTGTCTTCCCTGGAACGCCCCAGGAAATACCGGGTTATTTCCGCATCTCTCTGACTGCCAACCAAGACATGATTTCCCGTGCCCTGCCGAAATTTCAAGCAGCTATAGAACACGCTACGGCCAAAGCATTTGGTGGAGTTTAGTCTGAAGTTTTTTTCCCAGCATCAAACGGCAATACAACATTAGAAAATACTAGAGACATTCGGATGGCAACTTACAATAATATTCTGGAAGCGGTTGGCAGAACTCCCCTGATTAAACTTAATAGTATCAGTCAAGAAATTCAATCAACAATTTATAGCAAGGTAGAATACCTCAATCCGGGTGGTAGTACGAAAGATAGGATAGCTCTGT
Organism: Microcoleus sp. MOSTC5; assembly: GCF_036701825.1. Taxonomy (NCBI): domain Bacteria; kingdom Bacillati; phylum Cyanobacteriota; class Cyanophyceae; order Oscillatoriales; family Microcoleaceae; genus Microcoleus; species Microcoleus sp. MOSTC5. The sequence continues at coordinate 98,608 of NZ_JAUBRK010000009.1, forward strand.
CCATGATTGAAGCCGCAGAGAAAGCAGGAAAACTGCAACCCGGTGGGACAATAATTGAGGCAACAGCAGGAAATACGGGAGTTGGTCTGGCGCTAATCGCTGCGATAAAAAAATATCGCTGCATATTTGTGATGCCGGATAAAATGAGCCAGGATAAAATTAACTTACTGAAAGCTTATGGAGCCGAAGTAGTAATTACGCCGACATCAGTTCCGCCTGACTCTCCAGAAAGTTTCAACGGTGTAGCAGAAAGACTTAGTAAAGAAATATCAGGAGCTTATAGACCGGATCAATTTGCTAATCCTAATAATCCGTTAGCCCATTATTTAACGACTGGGCCAGAGATTTGGTCAGACAGTAATGGGCAAGTTGATGTTTTTGTTGCCGCGATGGGAACAGGCGGCACAATTTCTGGAGTTGGCAAATATCTGAAAGAACAAAATCCAAATATAGTAATTGTTGGTGCAGATCCAGAAGGTTCAATCTTTTCTGGTGACACCCCCAAACTTTACAAAGTTGAGGGAATTGGTGAAGACTTTATTCCGAAGACGTTTAACCGCCAAGTAATAGATGAAATGGTCAGAGTTAGCGATCGCGAGTCTTTTAATATGGCTCGCCGTCTAGCGCGAGAAGAAGGTTTATTGGTGGGAGGCTCTTGCGGTACAGCAGTAGCAGCAGCCCTTAAATATGCAGCCCGATTATCAGAACCGAAACAGATTGTAGTGCTGTTACCAGATACAGGAAGAAACTACATAAATAAAATCTATTCTGATAGCTGGATGCAGGAAAATGGTTTTTGGGAAGAACCAACCAAAAAAACAATAAGACTTCAAAAGATACTTGCCCAGAAACAAGATTTTCCCTCACTCGTTTCTGTGAGTTCGCAGGATACATTGAGTCAAGTCATCGAAGTTATGCACAAACTGAACATCTCACAAGTTCCAGTTATTGAAAACCATCACATCATTGGCAGTTTAAATGAAGCAGCTTTAATGAAACTACTGCATGAAGGGATTAATTTTTCTCACCAAAAAGTTGCGCCTGTTATGAGTAAACCTTTACCGAGTTTAGATGAGAAAGTCGATATTTGCGAAGCTTATAGAGTTCTTCTATCAGGAACTAATGGTATTATAGTTGAACAAAATAGTATTCCTGTAGGATTAATTACTAGAACTGATTTAATTAAATATTGGGCAAGCCAAACGGAGCGTCTGAATTATGAATGAGAAATAGTTTTATTCCTAAAAATACAGTTAAGTAGAATGAATGATTTAGTTTTTTTAGCTGCTCATCAATTAGCAAAAGCAATCCGCGATAGCCAAGTCTCTTCAACAGAAGTAATAGAAGCTTATTTGAGTCAGATTGCTCAATACAACTCAGGACTAAATGCGATTGTGACTCTGGATGCGGAAAATGCGATCGCGCAGTCGAAAGCGGCAGATAAAGCATTAGCTCAAGGAGAAAATTGGGGGTTCTTACATGGAGTACCCGTAACTATCAAAGACACCCTCGAAACCAAAGGATTACGCACAACCAGCAGTTATCAACCCTTAGCTAATTATGTCCCAAAGCAAGATGCTACCGTCGTCGATCGACTGCGCGCCGCTGGAGCAATTATTTTGGGCAAGACGAATACACCACAACTAGCTGATAACTTTCAGACCAACAGTCCTCTGTTTGGTAGAACAAACAACCCCTGGAACCATGAGTGTACCCCAGGCGGCAGCACTGGGGGTGGTGCGAGTGCGATCGCTGCTGGGTTATCCCCTCTAGAACTTGGTAGTGATATTGGTGGGTCAATCCGCGTTCCAGCTCACTTCTGTGGCATTTTCGGCTTGAAACCAACCCAGAATCGCGTATCAACATTTGGACATATTCCAGAATTACCAGGAACACCTAAAACTATCCACCACTTACAAACAATAGGGCCTCTTGCCCGCTCTGTAGAAGACTTGCGATTGTGCCTGTCGCTGATTCAAGACTCAGACCCCCGCCAGCCGGAAGTAATGCCGATATCTACACAAGTTAACCGAGCAACCACGCTACAATCGTACCGCTACGCTTGGACAGAAGGTTTTGGTGAGATTCCAGCCACAGCTCAAACCAAAGCTGCTCTAGAAAAATTAGCATCATCCCTGACAGATATAGGATGCTGTGTAGAGCAACACAACGAGCCGCCAAATTTTGATAGCAATGTGGTACGCGATACTTACCTCAATATTTATAATTTTGAATTGGGTTTATCCCAAGCAGACTTGACGCAGATTCAACAGCAACAACGATATGTCACCGCCCTCATTGAGCGCGATATTCTGATTGCTAATATCGAAAGTTTCTTATCTAATTGGGATGCTTGGCTGTGTCCAGTGGTGCCAGTGCCTGCTTTCACCCACCGTCAGCCAGGAGCACCAATTGAGGTTGATGGTCGCGAGTTCTCTTATTTGAAAACAATAGGTGCTTACGTAACAATTTTTAATTTAACTGGCAACCCTGCCGTAGTGCTGCCCTTTACACAGTCACAAGAAGGACTACCCATCGGCGTGCAAGTGGTGGGACGGCGCGGAAGCGATCTGAAACTGCTAGAGATTGCGGAAAAATTAACTCAAGTAACTGGTTTTTTTCAACGCCCACCTGGGTATTAGAAATGTCATTTGTCATTGGTGTCGGGCATCTGGCTGCAGAAGCAACGACCGAGAGCCATTGGCGTTGTCCCAGCCCATAAAGTTGTTGCGTTTAAGTCTTTGAGCCGAATCTGTCGGTGCGAGTGTTCTCGATCGCTCGCGCTATTCTAATAAAAACCAATGCTTTATTTTTTCAGGTTTGATAGAGCAAAGGAGCGATTGATAAAATCACAGACAGTCGTTTTTTAGGCGGGCAAAGCGATCGCTTAAAGTTTATATCGTTGCGATCGCTGTCTTATCTTTCAACTATAGCATATACTTTTTAAGTTATAATTTTAATAAACAGAAACTCACAACCCTAAATTTTAATATAAAATAAAAAAAACAGAAAAAAAAATTTCCTAATTTTCCTACTTTAAGTCAGCACAAAAAATGATATTTTTAATCAAATACACCTGACACCAATTCTCTATGAAGTCGCACTTAATAAACGTGACTTCAATTGGTACGATCGCCACTTGCACAAGGGCTCGCTCAGGAGTCCGCGATCGCTACTTAAAGTTCAGAAGGCGACTGCGAGCGGCCTGGAGGTAAAACATTTATTTAAGGCCATGGAACTGACTTTATTCAAAATAGTAAACAGGTTGTTCAATGTCGTACGGGGTACTTTTATTTTGGCGTTGGCGTTGAGCTTATAGAGGAGGATTGTATCTACAGTCTTGTCTGAAACTACAACCTGGCACTCTTGAGTAATCCACTCTTGAATTTGACGGTAATTCTTGAATCCTTGAGGCATCTCCAGACCTTTGCTCCGTTGGCTCATCACTTTTTCTGGAAGGGCGGCAGGTTTTCCTGGGGCTGTTTTTACTTCGAGTCATGCCTCCATGCCCCCTGGCTTGTACCGTTGTCACTAACGATACATTGTTGATTCATTATATTCTTGCTCCTGTTTCTAATATTTTAGTGCGTCTTCAAGGAGAATTGGTATCAGGATGAAATAATGTTAGCCCCCTTCCGCTTTAGAAAAACCCACATACAAATTGGCTTCAATAGCATCAAAGCTAGGAGCAAAAAATTAATATTTCATAAAGCCTTCTACCTTTCAGTGTCCCTTGCTGAAACTTTAAAAAATTTGAAACTACCAAGGGGGCGATCGCTAATCAATTTTAATCTAACGCTGTCATCAAAGTGACACAAGAGCGCTGCCTTAAAAATCTCCTTCATCTACTTGAAATACAGTCAATCCCAACGACCGCCACATATCAACAACTTGCTGGCGATCGTCCAACACAAATTTAACATTATATTTCCCTGCAATATGCCACCGATATAACTCTTCCTTCATAATCGCATCCTTCCTCATATCTCCGGTTTTCCGCATATAAAGAGCAGCATAATTAACCTCGTACTGCTGCAACCATTTTTCAGTTTGAGGCTGACAATCATCTGTTCGACCCGAGACTACAATAATATGGGCGCTGGACTGCCACTTGCGGATGGTATCTAAGACAGGCTGATTCGGTAAATCGCGATCGCACGTCGAAGCGTCAAAAGGATTTCTGCCGTTGAGAAGTGCCAGCGTACCGTCCATATCGACAATAATTGCCTCCGGCAAATCCGGGTTATATTCCGGCGGCACAACGGGAACCCGCACGTACTTATTGTACATCTTCATTATCACATCTTTGCCCACCGAATTAAGCCTTTTCAAATCCCTTTTAATACATTCCTCAACCGGAACTTGCAGGAAAGAATCATTAACTTCGACGATGGCTTTACCTTTAACTAACTGTTTGATATGCTCGATGTGAGGCCCGAAATTAGTATCATCAACAATGACGTGCTTGCCGCTTTCCAAAGCCATCAAAATAATCGTATCTCTCAACTGCACAATAAACTTTTCATTCGCGGGCGACCAATGAGAAGCGTGAGCCATTTCTCTGAGCAAATCTTTATTACTGCGAACCCACTTTGCAGGTTCAGACAGCAGCAATTCTCTAGCAAATTGTGATTTTCCAGAAGCAGGTAAACCAACAAGTACAATAACTCTTTTCATGGTAATTGGTAATGGCTAATTGATCAGTTATGGACGCAGGAACTCGCATTTGTAGGTTGTACAATGCGCACCTTACCACTTATTCGTCTATTTCTGCTGGAACGAGAGCCAAGTGTAGATGCGGTTTCAACCGCCGATTTTGATGGAAAAAATTTATTAGTTTGTTTACAGACCTAGATGGATGTAATCTAAACCCAATAACTCCTCTATTTTATGGATCGTAACATCACGGAGAGCTTCTTTCACTCCCGCAACTCTTCGGGTCCGCAAAGAAAACAAAATCCCGGAATACGGCAAATGTTTCACAGCTAAAGCAAAATCTTTCTGAACTTCTATATTTTCGTGCTGTCGGTAAACTTCCTCGATTTCTCTAACCAAACATTGATATTTCTCCTTAACTTTTTCGTACAATTCAGTCCACTCAGGGAAATAAGCTAAAAACTCTTCTCCTTCATTAGTTAAAACAATCTCGATCAGGCGGCGGGTCGAAAACCCTTCGCGGAGATGAGAAATAGCGACATATTGCGGAGACTTAACTTTAACTCTGTTGAAGTTAGCATCGCAGATAATATACCCTTCCGAATCCATCGGATCTAAATGTTGAGCCGCTTCGATAACTTCTTTCCAGCTAGTTAAAGGATAAGATGCGACCAATTCCCATCCGTATTTATTTGCCCACATACTCGGGTCGGTTTCTAGCAGTGTTTGAGTGTTGCGAACCCCGTGCAGCACGATTTGATTTTGCGTTTGCTGTACAACTATTCTATTGTAAGGCGTCATCAACTCAAAGATAAAACACTGGTCAGTTTCTTGCGGTAATTGATATCCCAACTCTTGCCAGACTTTCCAAAAAAGTTCGGCAAAGCTGAATCCAAAACCGTTAACTTCGCCGGCGGCGTCGGGAGTGCCGCTAGATTGCACTCTCCATTCTCCCTTGTAAAAATAAAGTACAGTCAGAGAACCGTCTAGTTTTTGGTAAACTTTGGCATGACTCCAATCAATTGCAGCGGCGTGAATTTCTCCATAATTAAAAAATTTGTCGTAGGGATAAGAAACTATCTGCCAATCTTGAGATGAATCTAAAATAATGCCTCGGCACTGCTGGACTATTTTTTCGCCCAATGGAGATTCTATCTGCGAGTATTTCAGACAGACTAAATCGGGATATTGGCGGTGGCGGGTAACTTTGATATGATAAGTTTCGGACAAGGTTTCCAATCCGTGCTGGCGTAAATAATCTTGCAGTTCCACGTTCTCTTCCTAAATTTGTCGCCTTTTCTATTTTATCGGGAACGGCAGATTTTAGTGAATGTGTAAAAAAAATTAAACTTGCTTTTTTTTCGGGATACCTATTGTGAGCTTTGTATTGTGGAGTATCGTTGTAAATAGGTGAATGCGCTTTACCGAAAAACTGGAATGTTTCGACATCAAGCAAAAAAAGAGTGAACAATAAATTATTACTTTTGGCGACTTCGGCGTGTGTATTGACTGCTTTAGTACCTGTATCGCGAGTTTTTGGTGCGTCCGAATTGTCGCAGCGACCGCCGGAAACCAAATCTGTTGCTGTAGCGGGTACGGCTGTTCCGGTAAGTCAAATTTTGCAAAAGTTAAAAGGCAAAACACAAGTACCCATTTTCCTCCCCAGCCGGCTTCCTATTTCGCAGAAGCTTTACTATCAAAGCCAAGCGAAAAGAGACAGCTATACTATTTCTATGGAGTATACACCAGATTGCCGAGGTGCGGGAGCTTGCACTTTTGGGGAAATTCGAGGTCAGAAAGGCGGTGAGTTTTCTACCAAACTAGAAGGGGTAACTAAGACTTTAAAAAATGTTCAACTGGCTGACCGAGTGAAAGGAGTTTTTCACAATGGTTGCGGCGCTTACTGCACAGCAACTATCGAGTGGAAAAGTCAGAATTTTATGTATACCGTAGCAATGAAGAACGGAAGGCAATCAGATTTAATTTTAATAGCAAATTCTGCTATTCTAGCTCGGAAGCGTTAAGTTCTGTAGTCGGGGACGCACAACTTCTATCTGTAGGGTGCTCTGTGCGTACCTTACAGTTATTGTATGATATATCTTAACTCGCATTCGCCTCTTACAAAATGCTATGGTTTTTTTGCGCTGACCTACTTAGAGGGAAATCAGGATGAGGGGAAGATGGCTATTTGCGGCGATTTTTGCTGGTGTGGTGACTGCTTTTACGCTCGCACTTTTGACACCCAACTCAGCGTTAGCAAGGACAGAACTCTCGATAACAGAAATCCACTGGTTTAATTTTTCCCCTAAAGATAGCTGGCAACCGATACAATTTATTGTACCCGATCGCAACACGGCAAAATCTACCGGCGGCCGCAAGTTGCGGTTGTACGATGTTCATATTGCCAAGATGTTTGAGATTTCTCATTTTCTGTGCGATCGCGATCGGGCTTCTGAGGGTTACAATTGGTCTTATCAAGCGGAAAATGGCAATATTGAGATGGGACGCTTCAAAATTAGCTGCAATCTAGCCCGTTCCATAGCTCCAGCTTACGGGTTAGGGAAATCAGAAATTACAGTGATTCGCCGCCACTTCAACCTGAAAAACAGCCGCCCTTCTATTGCTGCAGAAAAATATTCAATTCCCACTCTCAACATTGCTAAAAATAGAGTTTTGCAGTGGAGGGATTTTGTGCAAAAGTTTCCCCCAACCCCGGATAAATTAGCAAACCAAGCTAACAGTAGTTTTCCTGCAAGTAACATTTTTCGGCAAATCAAAGGTAAAACGCGAGTGCCTGTTTTTCTGCCGAATATACTTCCTTTGTCTGACACTCAGCAAGTTGATTTTGATGTGCAAGCAGGTTCCTACGGTTACATTGTGGGAATGTATTTAGGCAAAGGATGCCGCGCCGGAGCCTGTTATTTCGGCACAATCGAAGCTAAAAGAAATGAACCGTTTTCGCCTCCTTCGCAATTGCCGCAGGATACTTACAGAAGCATTGAATTGGCGGGCGGAATAAGGGGGATTTATTTCAATAATTGCGGTGCTTACTGCACTGCTTTTGTTGAGTGGCAAAGGCTGGGGGTGCTGTACCGAGTCACAAGGAAAAACGGACGGCAGCAAGAAGTTGTAGAGATAGCAAATTCTGCACTTCAAGCAGGGCAACGTTAAATTGTGGTGGGAAATGAAAAAGGTCGAGCGACCTTTTTCGCATTAAATATCCCGTTGCTGTACAATTAAAAAGTACCTAAAAAACTAAAGAGATGCCTGCGATTAGCGTTGAAGAAGCCAAGCAGAGTCTGCAAGCTATCTTGGAAAAGGTGGCTTTGGGAGAAGAAGTGACAATCGTACACGAAGGTAAAGTAGTAGCTCGCGTAGTCCCGCCGCTCACGAAGGAGCAGCGGTTAGCTGAACTCAAGAGATTCCGAGACTCTATTCAAGTAAAGGGTGAACCCCTGAGTGCAACAGTCATTAGGCTGCGACAGGAGGAACGCTATTGATTTACTTGGATACTAGCGTCATTGCTCCCAATTACTGGCCAGAACGTCTCAGCGAAGCATCTCAGCAGTTACTGAGGACTGAGACTGAACGAGGCTTGAGCCAGCTAGTTGAGGTAGAATTTTTTTCCGCACTGTCTCGCAGAGTGCGAATGAGAGAAATTTCTCAGGAAAGGGCAAGACAAATAGTAATAGAGTTTCAGGCAGACTTGGACAGTGATTTTTATACTCGCATCCAGTTAGAGCCTATTCATTACAATTTAGCTCGCGATTGGATTAGCAGTTTTGAAGTACCGTTGCGTACCTTAGATGCACTGCATTTAGCAGTAGCAAGTTCTAATCAGTTGCTTTTGGTGACTGGCGATGAGGCTTTGGCTCGCAGTGCTCGGACTTTAGGAATTGAAGTTCAGTTATTAATTGCCGTAGCTGAGGGCTAAAAGGTAGATCGACCTTTTGTCAGCGAAGCTGCACTTATGCCTCCACCAAAGGTGCATAGCAGGATTTCATATCCTCGTGGGAGATGATTTTAGTTGATGTTTCCGCAGGTTCTAATCCCTTGCGGGCGTTGAGCCAAGGTGTCTCTGATTGCGTCAATTCTGCAAGATGTTTAGCACTTAATTCTCCATAAGCATTCCAAACTTCTTCGAGTACCTCGATTTCATCTTCATCAAATTCTTTTTCAAAATTATCGGGAGCTGGAATATCGCTATATTTGTAAGCTTTGTACTCATCCCAAACATCGCGGACAATGGGGCCAGAAACCCAAGCTTCAATATCTTGCTCAAATAGCGGCTGGCTTCTAAAGACTAAACTCCAAGCTTGTGCATAATACACGAGCTTTTGCAGTTTCAGAGGAGAAATGGTATCGCCTGCTTCTCGATCGACACGGCATAAAAAGTAACGAGCTACGTCAAGAGCACTTTTCATAGTTTTAGGATTTTAGTAATTTGACAAATTCACTTTTGATGCTAAGCTATTTGGTTGCTTGAGAAGTACGATCGCTATTACGATCGCTCTTTTCCCCTCGCAACTACATTTCTCTACCCAAATCTGGCCACCTTTGAGCTAATTCTTTCTCGCTGCTGCTGAGTTAACTCCTCATGCCAACCAGGTTCATCCGGCTCGACGCTAGGTAAATCTTACATGACCGGCAGTCTTTGCTTCGGAATGTCGATCGCCCCCATGCCAGCGGCGCCCAATGCAGGATGGGAAACATCATCAAGGCTAACTGCGACTGGCGGTCATACAATTTTAGATTTTAGATTTTAGATTTTAGATTGGCAATGGCTTATTATGTAAAGGTTTGGAGCTTGCCTACCGTTGCATCATTTTTTCAAACTGGCGGTCAAAATCTGGTATTTCTATTTTATCGCCCGAATTATCCCAACCAGCAATTAAAGTCCCCACCTGCGGTACGCTAGATCAGGTGAATATATTGGCTGATTTCAAGCTATCCTCCGATCGATCTTATGTCCCCAACCACATCCGCCCCTTCCCGAACCGTTCGCATCGGTTCCCGCAAAAGCCAACTCGCTCTCGTGCAAACCCACTGGGTGCAAGAACAGCTACAGAAACACTTCCCGGAACACACTTTTGAAGTCCACACCATGTCCACCCAAGGGGACATAATTCTTGATGTCGCCCTCGCTAAAATTGGCGATAAAGGACTTTTCACCAAAGAATTAGAAACGGGAATGATTAACAATGAAACGGACTTTGCCGTTCATTCCCTCAAAGATTTGCCTACCAATTTGCCCGAAGGTTTAATTTTAGGATGCGTCACCGAACGGGAAAATCCCGCTGACGCCTTGGTAGTTCACTCCAAGCACAAAGACAAGCAACTAGACACCCTCCCAGAAGGTGCAGTAATCGGCACTTCTTCCCTGCGGCGGCTAGCTCAACTGCGGCACCATTTCCCTCATTTTGAATTTAAAGATATTCGCGGCAATCTCAATACTCGACTCGCTAAATTAGATGAGGGCGGTTACGACGCAATTATTTTAGCAGTTGCCGGTCTCGAAAGATTGGGAATGGGCGATCGCATCCACCAAATTATCCCTGCTGAAATCTCCCTTCACGCCGTCGGACAAGGTGCTTTGGGCATCGAATGCCGCGCCGGAGATACAGAAATCATGGCAGTGATTAAAGCTCTCGAACACTCGGAAACCGCCCAAAGATGTTATGCCGAACGCGCATTTCTGCGGGAATTAGAAGGCGGCTGTCAAGTGCCGATCGGCGTCAATACCAAAATAGAAAACGGTCAATTAACCTTAACGGGAATGGTATCGAGTCTCGACGGCAAGCGATTCGTCAAAGATACTGTTTCCGGCCCTGCCGAGACTGCTGAACTGCTGGGAATTGACCTCGCTCACCGCCTGCGCCAACAGGGAGCTAGTGAAATTTTGGAGGAAATATTTGTCCAAGTTCAGCGCGGTTCCTAAACCAGATCGGCATCTATTTGTCAATGCTTTTAGACTAATCTAGAGATATCGCCTTTTGTAAAATAAAAATAACTGGCGGTTCGCTTTTGCTTTCACAGATACACTAGCAGTATGTTTGTAGATTTTTGATGGGATTTTAGATTGGACTTACGATCCCGACCTCAGAAACCCGGTTTGTTCTATATCTGGTCGTCAAACCAAGGATTTTCGCTGATTCCGGGTTTCTGAGCGTAAGTCCTATTAGAGCATAAAGTTGACCGTCGGTTTCAAAAAATTCTGACTAATTTAGGACGCTGCGCACGGGTGGAGATTTCGATTTAGTACCCAAGATTTCTCCCAGAAACCGATTTTTTTCGTAAGTCCTATAATTATCAATAGACCCATCCAAAATCTACAATCAAACATCCGCAATTAATCAGCAATCTATTTCAGAGAAAGGCAAAATATGAGCGCTAGGGAAACTCAAATAAAGCTGGAATTGAAAAAAGTTCAGCAACTTTATAGCAAAATGCAGGCAGACCAAAAAGCTTTGCAGCAGCAATTGAAAGAGTTTAAAACTCAGGCAGGAAATTTTTCGGATGTAGTCGAGCAAGTCTTGCCGTCCGTAGTTTCAGTTTACGTAATGGATTGGGAGACACAAGAAGAGATTTCTTCAGGGAGTGGCTTCTTTGTATCGCCGGACGTAATTGTCACGAACTATCACGTGGTCGAAGATATTGCCGATGAAGATTACTTCTATGAAGAAGATGAAGTAGAACAGGTTTTAGTGGAAACTTACGACGGAAAATTGAGACTGGCAGAGGTGGTGTTTACCGGTAATGCGGAAGAAGATTTAGTGTTGCTCTTAATTAGCGATTTTACCTTCAACCCGGAAACAGGGGAACAAGTCGAATCTCCCCAGGAATATCCTCCCCTAGAGTTGTCTTTTGATGTGAAAGTGGGAGATACAGTAATTGCTGTGGGCAATCCTTTGGGGCAGTTTGCTTCAACTGTAACTCAAGGTATTATTAGTGCAATTCGCGAACCCGATGAATATGAAGAAGGCGACGAAGAAGAAGATGATGTTGCTGAGGTGAAGGTGTTGCAAACTGATGCGGCGATTAATCCGGGAAATTCCGGCGGGCCGCTGATTAATATGGCCGGTCAAGTGGTTGGGGTGAATACGTGGGGATGGGAAGATGCTGATAATATTAATTTGGCGATCGCCTCTGAAGCTTTGGATGATTTTTTAGCTGGATTTGAAGAAAGTTTTGAGGAGGATTCTCAGAATTAGTCGGGAGTTGTCGGTAATATGTGATTCGGGCGATCGCTCTTTTTATGATAGGGATGCAAAAGGCGATCGCTATTTCCTTAATTCGATACTGATGGCTTTGCGTTCAGTTTTACTAAGGCGTAAAAATTATCAAACTTCATACCATTTTTGATGTTTACCGTCAATCAAAAAGTGAGATATAAATTTGATTAGATCGTGAAAATTGTGGCGGGAGGAGAGTCCCGGCGATCGCTCTTTTGTTCAGCCCTCCGCAACGCGGATAAACACGGATGGAAAAAGGGCGATCGCTACAGCAACTCAGATTTATACTTGTTTTTGGGCGCTGCGTTAATATTGTGCCGCTCGCCATTTAAACTTAATCTAGACTAACAATCTCAAGGAACACAAAAAAATAATGCGCATTTTATTTGTATCCGCCGAAGCAGCACCCCTCGCCAAAGTCGGCGGTATGGGCGATGTCGTCGGCGCTTTGCCTAAATTTCTGCGGCGCATGGGACATGATGTCCGCATCTTCATGCCCTACTACGGTTTCATCCCCGACAAAATGGACGTTCCCAAAAAACCTGTTTGGGATGGGGCGGCCATGTTCCAAAGCTTCTCCGTCTTTGAAACTGTTTTGCCGGGAACCGATGTACCTTTATACTTATTGCAACATCCATCTTTCTTGCCGCGCCGCGTTTACGGCGGTGTAGATGAAGATTGGAGGTTCACTTTCTTTGCCAATGCTGCGGCTGAATTTGCCTGGAATCACTGGAAGCCCCAAATTATCCACTGTCATGACTGGCATACCGGGATGATACCTGTTTGGATGAGCCAAGACCCCGATATCAGCACGGTTTTTACTATTCACAATTTAGCTTATCAAGGGCCGTGGCGCTGGCGTTTGGAGCAGATGACTTGGTGTCCTTGGTATATGCAAGGTCACAATACAATGGCTGCCGCAGTACAGTTTGCCGATCGAGTAAATACAGTTTCGCCGACTTACGCCGAGCAAATCAAAACCCCAGCTTACGGGGAAACTTTGGAAGGTTTGCTGTCTTTCATCGGCGGCAAGGTTTCGGGCATTTTGAACGGAATTGATACAGAATCTTACAACCCAGAAACTGACAAGTACATCCATCAACAATTCAGTGCTGATACTATTGAAAAGCGCCCAGCTAACAAAATTGCCCTGCAAGAAGAAGTCGGTTTAGAAGTGAATAAAGGTGCCTTTTTAATGGGCATGGTGACGCGGCTGGTAGAACAGAAGGGATTGGATTTGATTATTCAAATGCTCGATCGCTTCATGGCCTATACCGACGCTCAATTTATTGTACTCGGAACGGGCGATCGCTACTACGAAACCCAACTCTGGCAAATGACAGCCCGCTATCCCGGTCGGATGTCCACCCAATTACTCTACAACGAAGCCCTCTCCCGTCGCGTTTACGCAGGCTGCGACACCTTCCTGATGCCCAGCCGTTTCGAGCCCTGTGGCATCAGCCAAATGCTCGCCCTCCGCTACGGGTGCGTGCCAATGGTTCGCCGTACAGGCGGTTTAGTCGATACGGTTTCCCACAACGATCCGATCAATAACACTGGTACAGGTTACTGTTTCGATCGCTACGAACCCCTTGACTTGTTCACCTGCATGATCAGAACTTGGGAAGGTTTCCGCTACAAAGATAAGTGGAAAGAACTGCAACAGCGCGGCATGAGAGAAGATTTTAGCTGGGATATTTCGGCCCGGAAATACGTCAACTTGTACAGCGATATTTTGGGACTGCCACCCGAAGAAACTGCACCGGAACCACAGCCAGAATTGATCGTTGGTAAAAGTTAATCTTAGTAACGTGCGTCATATCAATTCCGGCTGCACCGGAATGATATAGAGGACACGGCAGTGCCGTTTCCCTACAATTGATCGCGGTAGGGACACGGCACTGCCGTGTCCTCCGTTTATATCATTCCGATGCTAACGGAATTGATATCAGTCGGTGTTTGATTCGACGGAATCTAGAGGCGATCGGCTGACGTACCCTACAGCTTAGTAAGGTGCATCAGTCAGTTTTTGACTCAATTTAATCGATCGACTGACTGCTGATTACTGACAAATTAATCAACAAATAAATCGAGAGGTAAATGACCGTAAGTGCCAGTAACTCCACCTTCCGAGGAAGATTGACACGAAATCAAAACGCCCCGGTAAGTTCCGATATAACCGTCAACATAATACGAACCCTTCAAAGTATTGAACTTAATATAAACCGAACCAGCAAAGGTCGAGACAGCATTGGGATCTAAAACAGCTTGATATCCCAAAGCTTTCAAATAAGCTTCTAAAGCTAAAAACCCCTCATCCGTCGAAGAAGCGCACACTCCCAACATTTGATAATCCGACAAACTTGCTACCAGCAAAATAGCTTGACGTAGCGCCTGTTTTTCCAGCGGTGATGCTACAGATTGCATATCCAGACAAGTGAAATCCTTGAGGATTTGCTGTGCTTCTTCAACAGTTAGGGTAGTCGGGTTTTGAGTAGACATGAATTGCTCTAATATTTCCCAAAATTACGATCGACACTCGGTACTCGTCAATGAATTTCTGCTATTGCCACCTTCGATCGACGGCGGTAACACTTGCGCAAGTCCAGATTATAGCCCATTGTGGACTCTGGCAATCAATTCGGGCGATCGTCTTCGAGGGCTTCGCCAACGCCCGTAGCGCACAAAAAAGCTAGTAGTTTTTACCGATGTTTTCAAATTTAGATCAGTCCGCGTTTTTTCAGCTTTGCTAGCGCATCTTCTGCCGCATTTTTCTCAGCATCTTTTTTGCTTTTGCCTTTACCTTCTCCATAGAGTTTCTCTGCGACATAAACTTTAGCGAGAAATTCCGGCTTGTGGGGTGTGCCTCCTTCTTGGATGGTCACGTATTTGGGCGGAGTCGTGTCACCGTTGGCTTGTACCCATTCCTGAAACCGATTTTTCGAGTCTACTGTCGATCGAGTTTCCACAACATTTTCGGGAACAGAATCAAACATTTGTTGCACAAAGTTGCGAACTTTGTCCATGTCTTGCGTGTCGAGGTAGTAAGCGCCAATAAATGCTTCAAAAGTGCTGCTGAGCAAATTTGGATTGGTAATCCCACCTTCTCGATAAGCTCCTTTTCCGAGCCGCATTTTTAAATCTAAATTAATTTCAGTAGCAAATCTGGCTAATTGTTTTTCATCTACTAGGGCTGAACGTCTGCGAGTCAGTTGGTCTTCTCCCATTTCTGGGTGACGCTGATAGAGATATTCGCCGCTGAGAAAAGTCAGCAAAGCATCGCCGAGAAATTCTAAGCGTTCGTTGTCTTCTTCGCGATATGCGGGGTTTTCGTTGACGTAGGAACGGTGAGTGAGGGCTTGGCGCAGCAGTTTTTCATTTTTGAATTCGGGAAGGGTAATTTTGAGTTCTTGTGTTGGATTAGTTAATGGCATAGGAGTTTGGTAATGGTTATTGTTTTTGGAGTTGGGTGTTATTATGTGGACATGAAAGAGCCGCAGATAGCGGTAGGTTTGGAGAATCTAGTTTATCAAATAAACTGCATTTTAGCTATCTGCGGCGGGGTAATTTTAACAGATATTTGGCCGTTATACTATTAGTCCGTTAGTCCGTTAGTCCGCCAGTCCGCCAGGGGTTAAAACCCCTGGCTCATAGCTAAAGTCCTCTAAAGAGGACTGAGAATTGTGTTTTTTTAACTGTATGTCAGTCGGTTTTAACCGACTTTAGCTATTAGACAGGGAATTCATTCCCTGGCGGACTGTGCAACTTTATGCAGATAAACTGTCTGCTTCAATTGATAACTTTTTTTGATTTTCAAGTTGCGGTTTCAATCCTGCAGACAAACTAGACAATTCGTCTACATCATGAAAGTTATCCTCACCAACAAGGTTAATCAATTTTTTGCTGGCACTTTTGCGCCGTGCAAAAACGATGACTGTTATACCCAAACCCATCAAAACGGTGATTAAACCTGCAAAGTCCCGATCTGCTAAGACGAGAATAATTATGTCAGGAGAAGGCTTAGTTGTAACTCGTTTGATACAGTCAAACACCAATTGTTTATCTGCACTATTTTTGCCTGAATCGGGAACATCAACGCCAAGAAAACCCAGCTTTTCTAGCCGAAATTTGTCGTTAACTTGATTTTTTTGCTGCGAGTTATAGTAATTTTTCGGCGGTTCAAAGCGCCCTTTTGATTTGGCAAAAGTGACCAATAATTCAGCTTGCTTTTGGTTTAAGTAGACACCCTGAGAATCCAAAAACATAGTAACTCGCTGAGACGGGGTTTGTTGTTTGCCTGTGGTTCGATGATTGTCCGTCATTTGATTAAGTCCTACAAAGAGGTTGACTGGACAGCCTCGACATATCGCGCATCTAGGATTAATGGAACGTTGTCTGTGGGTTTGCTCACAAATGAACATCTGGGCACAGGACAATTTGTTACCACAAAACACTGTAATTTTGTGGGATTTGATTAGCGTCTTAGCTACAGGACTTACTGAACTGGAACGAGCTTAGTAGCACCCCGTTGAAAAGAAATTGAACTCAATAATGTTTTGATTTTCTCAAGCTTGTATTAACTTGTTAAAACGACATTAGACGTACTTTCTCCTCAACGGGGCGCTAGAAACTTGCCCCAGTTCTATAGCAATCCTAAATGAATTGTGGGATGGGCCGGAGAGCCCGTCTAGGCTAGAAGCCTGAACCACGTTCATAAATGACTTAGGATTGCTATATAATCCCTGTCGCTAAGACGACTCAATCAACATTCCTTAATTATTCAATGCAATATTTAGTTTTGGCTGTGCTTTTAGGCTAGCGTTCTAATTATTGGATGTCAAGTATTAACTAAAGATAATTGTCTTACATCCTTAGACATCTCACCAAGGTTTTCGCCAATTTGACACCCCTCGACCGTTTCCACATAAAAAACCCTCTCCCCCTCCCCCGCGAGCCCCTCTCCCTGCGGGCCCATCCCGCTTATCTCCGGCATTAGAACAGTAAATGTAAAAATATGTTGCAAACTTTGTACTGCTATGTTAAGTTTAGTTACATAAGGTTGAAATTAAACGAGGTTTCTGGTCATGGAAAACAAAGACGCAAAAGTTGGCTTCACTGAGTTTGCTGAAACCTGGAACGGCCGTTTGGCAATGTTGGGCTTCGTTATCGGCTTAGCTACCGAATTCCTCACCGGTCAAGGCATTCTCTCTCAAGTCGGTTTGATGTAATCAGCTTAACTGCATACAATAGCTGAAATTCAGTCGGGCGATCGACCCCATCACAATTGCAAAAGCCCCCCCGCTCATAAGTCCCCTTCACTTCACACGGAAGGGGGCTTTTGCATTTTCTCTCAAAAAATCCCACTGATGGCAGAATCAAAAATCTTTTCCGTCTCGATATTTATCGCGAGACTAACTCCAGCAAACTAAGCAATTCCTACCGAATCCAACATCCTCATTTTAGGAGTCAAAGCAGGAAGCTTCACCAAACCGTCCCGTTTGTGAGTCCGCGCGCTGTTACCTAAAATCATCTCCGACAAATCCGGCATTTCCTGCCAGCAGTGCGAGCAAAACCAATAAACGCGATTGTGGCGAGCGTGGCGGAGCAATTGAGAGGAGCAACAAGGGCAACTATTCATGAGATTTTAAACCTTTTTTAAGATATGGAGCGATAACCAATTCATTACAGATATTGACGAATGTCGGTGCATCTCAACTTCATACACAACAAGAAAAAATCTCTTTTCAATCACAACTTTGAGCGTCTCGCAAGTAGCATTTTTGGAAACCGAACAGCAACACCACTATCAGAAGCTGAACATTCCAAGGGGCCCAAGAGAAACCCCAAAGAAAACAACCAAGTCCGGCTAAAGCCACAAGAACAAAAATATCTTGAGATGTTTGCCAGTAAATCCCGACTGCCACCAGAGAAACTATCAGTAGCAAAATGTAAGCTGAGGGCATAGTCGTCTTCTCCCAATGTATCTGCCACCAGTCAGGATCGCTCCCTGACCATGTGCTTAAACTTAAAACTAAAACCTGAAGAACTTATGAAGACGAGAAAGTTGTCACAAAAAGTAAAATACTCCTGCCAGCTTATATTTTTATCAGAAACCAGCAGGAATATTGAGTTCATGGCTGAGGTCGAATCCGGTTAAATGAACGCACTAGAAATAGGGATTTAGGCCTAGTCTATTGGTATCAATTTCACCGCAAGGAAGGCAGGGTTGAAACGCCTGCCTTCCTTGCGGTTTTTAGTCTTAAACTGACTGGACGAAAGGCACAGAGCCTAAGTCCTTACACTTATGCTGTGCGATCGCCCGGATTCAATCTGAGGCACAATACCAAAGAAACCAAGTTTTTTTAACTTTCTTTGCCTGCAAGACTAATGCTTGAAAAACAGCACAATTCAATGCGCGCGATCGATCTATTTTTGATCCCAGCCCAAAGCTTCAGCGACCTGAGCCGCCAAAAACATCGGTTCAAAAGGCTTAGCAATCACGCTCACAACCCCCAAATCCGCGAACATCCGCCTGTCCCCAGCCAGAGCTTTAGCCGTCAATAAAATTACCGGAATGTGCTGCGTAGCATTATTAGCTTGTAACTGTAAAAAAGTAGTAGGCCCGTCTTGGTCGGGCATCATCACGTCCAATAAAATAGCATCAGGCTGTTCGGCAAGAGCCTTAGCAACACCCTCGCGGCCAGAACTAGCAGTCAGGACTTCCCAGCCCCCCACTACCTCAAGACTGACTTGAGCCACTTCCCGAATATCTTCCGCATCGTCAATAACCAAGATGCGCTTGGCAGTCAATATTAACATTTTTTTAGAAATGAGAACTGATCGTAGACTAGAGGCGAAATGTGAATTTTTTGTAAAACAAATTATCTTACCAGATCAGACTTTACAGTAAATTTTCAAAACTGTATAGCAGTTGTTGAAGGCTATAGCGGCGAAGCTGAGCGGGTAAAAAGAAAGAAGAAAGAAGACCGAAGTTGTAATCTACCGCCAGGTTTTCAACAATTAAGAACATCCTAACCGTCCGGCGCGGTTGCTGTAAAATCTCTCCCCCAAAAAAAGCCGTTTTTCGACCTCAAATCGCGGTTTTTGCTCGCAGTCCCCGAACGACAGAAAAGGCTGAGATTGTTTGTCGGTGACCGAAAGCATCCAGGATACAAGCCCCCGTATTCATCCGTGGAGAAATAAAAAACCTGTATCCGATAAACCAGCCCCCGAATTTATCCGTGGGGTCAATGCTTCAATCTAAAATCTAAAATCTAAAATCTAAAATCGATTGACTCGATCGAACAATCTGCACAAAATCAGTAACTTTGGATACACCTGCGTAGAAATTAACTTTCCGTTGCAAGCGCCTCCCTTGGAACTGGCAGACTTAAGAAAAAAGTGCTGCCCTCCCCCAAAACGCTCTCCACCCACATCCGGCCCCCGTGCTGCTGCACGATACTGCGACAAATAGCCAGCCCCAAACCAGTACCTCCCTTCTGCCGAGAATCAGAAGCATCAACCTGTTGAAACCGTTCAAAGACCATCTCCAGCTTGTCTGCCGGAATACCCCGCCCTTGGTCTTTCACAGCAATCAGGATGTACGACGATCTCGATACTGTCAAGTGCGGATGGGCGAGGGCAGCCTCAGCAGACAACAAAGACGGAGACGACACCGACTTCAACCCAGCTTTTTCTGCCAAATCCCGATTGTGGATCAACTCCCCGCTCAGCCAAACCGTAGCCCCGGAGGGAGAAAATTTGATAGCATTACTGAGCAAATTTGTCAAGGTTTGAATTAGCCGATCGGGAACAGCTTGCAATTGCGCCCCCACAGGCCTCACCGACAGAGTAACTCCCGCCTCCTGAGCCATTCCTTGCATCTCGTCGGCCGCCTGCCGCATCAGCTCAGCGACATTGCAAGTTTGTTTGATGGCAGTGCTGTAATTCGACTCCATCCGCTCTAAATCCAAGATGTCGTTGACCAAGCGCACCAAACGGTCAGTGTTAGTGACAGCAATCTCCAGCATCCGCTTGGCTTTGTGGGGGTAAACGTCAAGCAGGCCGCTGTTGAGAAGGCCGAGGGCGCCGTGAATCGAAGTCATGGGCGTCCGCAGTTCGTGGCTGACAACAGAGATGAATTCATCTTTCATGCGCTCGATCGCCAGTCGCTCAGTAATATCCTTAAAAGTAACCACAGCTCCAATAATTTCGCCTTGTTCTCGCATCGGAGCAACAACGTACTCAACCGGAAAACTGCTACCGTCTCGCCGCCAAAAAATCTCATCGGTGACGCGCCGCGCCTCTCCGTCTTCCAAGGTGGCTAAAATTTGAGAACTTACCCGCTGAGGCAGCAGTTTGCCGGCCTGCGGTGCCGCGCAGTGTGGGACAAGTTCAGAGCCTGAATTGATGTCTCTTGCAGGTGACAGTTGCTCGATCGCCTTTGAGGATTGTTCCTGTGAACGGTGTAAGCTTTCATAGAGCGGTCGATCGATCAATTGCTTCGATTCGCAGCCTGCCATTCTCACCGCCGCAGGATTGACAAAAGTTACTTTTCCATGTCTGTTCAACCCGCAAATTCCTTCTCCTGCGGAGAACAAAATCATTTCTGTTTGGTGGCGGAGTTGTTCAAAGGCTTTTTCGACTCGCTTGCTGTCGCTGATGTCGCGAGAGATTGTTGAAACGCCGGTTACCGCTCCTGTGGCGTCTTTAATCGGAGAAATCGTCAGGGACACATCTATCTGTTGGCCGTCTTTGCGCAAGTGCACGGTTTCGTAATGGTCGATGCTGGCTCCCGCCCTAATATGTTCCAGAATTTGGGGAATTTCCTTGGGGCGTTCGGGTATTGCTAAAATCTCGATCGACTGCCCCTTGATTTCCGCCGCACAGTAGCCGTAAATCTTCTCTGCTCCTGCGTTCCAGCTCTGAATTGTCCCGGCGAGGGTTTTGCTGATTATACCGTCGTCGGAAGACTCGACAATCGACGCTAAGCGCACGAGTTCGTCTCTAGCTTGCTTGTATTCCGTGATGTCGCGGCCCAAAATCACGATACTTTTGCGTCTGCCGTCGGGGTGAAATACGGGTACTTTAATCACGTCGTAGATTTTCACAGTACCGTCCGATCGGAGAATCACTTCTTCTCCCCTAGAAAGCTTACCTTTTGCCCACGCTTCTCGATCGCTGACCTCGCACGCCTGTAGGGCCTCGCGGTAAAAAGTGCTGAGTTCTCCTAGCTGAAAATCTTTAAGGCCGCGGTAGTCTATTTTTTCTAGCTCGAACACTTCCAATATCGCTTGATTTGCCTCCTGCCACCTGCCCTCGCCATCTTTGAAGCAGACAATATCTGGCATGGCATTCATCAGCAAGTCGAGATAGGAGTTTTCTCGCCCTGCAGCTTCTACCTCCGCCCGCTTGGCGATTTCCCGTTGCAGGTTTTCGTTTGCCGTTTGCAGCGAGTCGATTAACAAACTTTCTTTAAAAGTTCTTTCTTTAATTACTTCTTGAAGTCTGTGGAGTTCTAGCGACAGCCGCCGGCGGGATAACAAATTTTCTACCCGCAAGTGCAGTTGGGCGGCATCGAGGGGAGTTGCTATCAAATCGTCAATTCTGCGATCGAGTTGTTTTGCTGGCGGCAGCGAAAATTGCTCAGAAAGAGCAGGCGTTTGGGATTTACTAAGGAGCAAAAACGGTAAAAATATCGGCTCGGCGGCAGCTTTTAATACTTCTATCAGCGGCCCGATGCGATCGAAATTTGCCTCGTCGAGAATGCACAAGTCAAAAGCGATTTGGGGAAGGGGAAATTCGGAGTTGGGATCTAAAGCGCGATCGACTACGATCACCTCATGCTCGGTGTTGAGGTTGGCGATCGGGAAATTAGGTTGTTGGTGGCGATCGACCAAGAGTAAAATGCAGCTCATTAGTTTGTTGATTTCCCCATGACTAATGATATGATGATGATCCGGTAAATTAACCATTATACGGTTTGTATTGACGAATCCTTTCCTCTTTGCAATCAGGACTCAAGCCCTCACTACAAACAAATTTTATAGCTATACAACGACCGGATGCGATCGTAATGATGAAAGCATTAGGCAGCAATATCCGAATCTCCCTGTCAAGAAAAGTTGATAATTATTTAATTGTTTTTTCCTTCACAAAATGACTAATGAGTGTTGACTAATTCAGTTGGGGGGGGCGGGTTTATATTTAGTATTTGGCTTGGCAGTGCTATTTTGCTGGTGAAACCCGCCCCTACAGACTAATGACTAATGACTGATGACTAATTACTTTTTACGGCATTCCGATCGCAATCAAAGCATCTTCCGGCATACAGGTAGAGTAACGCTCCCCTTCCGATAAAACTGCAATCAGCCTCACCTGCCAGTCTGGCATAATCTGTAAATCCGCCCAGGGCACTGCTATCTCCAAACATTTATCCAATCCCACTTGGGCCCGGCTGAGGCGGGGCTGCCACTCATCGCCCTCTCCTGCTTCGTGAAACGCAATCGATTTCGTCAGCAAATTAATCTCTAACTGATGGTGGAATCGGTAGTTTAGCGGTGCTTCGTCAGGTAAACCAGACAGCGGCATCAGACTGTTTTTCATCGTGCGATCGGGATAAAACCAGAACAAATTTAACTCTGGAGGGCAATCAATTCCCGGCCGCACCCCTGCCTTGAAGTCGGCGCGAATGTAAAAATTCAAGTGGTCAACCCCGTACCAAAGCCGCTGAATTGCCGAACTCCGGTGCATCGTACCCCTTGCTCCCCCAACTTCAATCCGGCCGGCTTTGTCCCAATCCTGTTCGTTGCCGATACCGTCAATTACCGGGTGAATAAAGCTCATCGGCAGGTGGTCGCCTTGAACCTCGTGCGCCTCTACTTGCCGCCGCACTTCCGGGGGTACCGGCTCGCCGAGAGCTTCGTAAATCGCCGCTACGTGTTCGCGGAATAGCTGGTCGAACATGGCATCTTGGTTCGATGTGTGGCCTTCGCCAAACCACCAGAACCAGTCGGAACCTTCGGCAGCGTAAAGCGCTTCCCAAGCTTCTGGGTTGCTTTCTTCTGTGGCCTCTGGATGGTTTGCCAGCATTTGTCTGGCGGGCCCTAATATGTCCCAAGCCCGATTTTTCGCGGGATCGCCGATCCAAGTTGTGAGGGAACCGTCCACCCAGGAACCGGTGTGCAGTTGGGCTGCGGGAATTGTTTCGGTTGCTGGGAATTTGTCGAGAAATTCCGAGACTGTAACTAATTTGATATCTGGATTGTCGCTGAGAGTTTGATAGAGGGATTCTAAGAACGGTTTGCCGTCTTGGGGATAGAATTCCCAGCAATTTTCGCCGTCTAGGGCGATCGTCACTAACCAGGGATTTTCTAAAGCTGTTTGGCCGTCGGACTGTCGGTGTTTGAGAGTTTTGCCGATCGCTTCTAAGTGCCCAACTAAATCTGATGCTGCTTTTTTCGGTTCCATCGAACCGTAAGTAAACCCGATCAAGTCGGACAATCTGTGGTCTCTAAATACTATGGCTAAATCGCCGTCAGGAGTTTCTAAACGGTAAGGGCGATATAACAATTCTGGTTCGCTGACATTCCCTGCCGCGTCGCGGTTAAAAAAGTGTTTAATTGTCCACCCCAATACTGCTTCGTCCGAGACTATCCATTTAAAGCCTTGTTTGGCAATGTAGGGCAAAATTTCCGGGCTGACTGCTTGTTCCGACGGCCACAAACCGCGCGGTTGGCAATCAAACCTGTCTTCATACATTTCCCAGGCTTTTCTCAGGTGTCGGGGAATATCTTCTTCCCACTGAAACCGGTGTTGTGGCAGCGTCATGTTTGGAATGGCTATGCGGCCGCCGTTGGTGTCGGCAAGCAGCGGTAAAATCGGGTGTGTGTAGGGGGTTGTGGAGACTTCCAACTGTCCCTCAGCTTGCATTTTACGGTGCTGGGGAATGATGCGGGCGAGGATTTCTTTTTGTTTTGAGTAGATGTTTTTTCGATCGGCCAAACTAAAATTTTGTCCTTGTTTGAGCCACCCTGCTATCTCAGGGTCGTCCCAAAACATCGGGTCAATCCAAGCTAAATTGTGCCACGCCAGCAAGTCGCTAAAATCCTGCAATTTCCAGTTTGCCAAACACCACTGAATGCCTTTTTCCTGCCGCTGAGTGTAGAGTCGATCGTAGCGGGGATGCGACTGAATCAGAGTGTGGTAATTGGCGTCAAAAAAGTGTTCTAAAATAAACTCTTGTTCTTCGATCTTTAAAGTTTCTGCTGGCTTTAAAGTTACCGCCAAGTAAGGGTCTAATGCTCTGTCTGCGATGCAGTCTTCTATCTGCAAAATCAAGGACGGAACCAGGTTTACCGTTTGATGCAGTTTGGGATATTTTGCCAGAAGGAGAACTAAATCCAAGTAGTCTTTGACTCCGTGCAAGCGCACCCAAGGCAGTCGGTACTGAGATGCTGCTGTGCTAGCTGATACTCGGGATTTGTACAGCGGTTGGTGTTGGTGCCAAATGAAGGCTACATAAAGAGGGTGAGACATTGAATTGTGTAATTGGTAATTGGTAATTGGTAATTGGTAATTGGTAATTGGTAATTGAATTTGGTAATTGGTAATTGAATTTGGTAATTGGTAACAGTCAACTGGTAATTGGTAACAGTCAACTGTCAACCGTCAACTGCCAACTGCCAATTACCAACTGACTAATTACATTACCTGTTCGACTTCGGCAATTTCTGGGATGGCCTCGCGCAGGCGGCGTTCAATACCCATTCTCAGAGTCATTGTGGAACTGGGGCAAGAGCCGCAAGCTCCTTGCAGTCTCAGGTGTACGACTGGGCCGTCGATTTCTACGAGCTCGACGTTGCCGCCATCTGATATCAGGTAGGGCCGCATTTCATCGAGAACTGTTTCGACGTTATCTTTCGTTAGTGCTAGTGTCATATTTCGCCTCTGTGATGATTTCTTGCAGTTGATTTTGTTCGATTTGACTCAAGGGCAGCATTCTCAACCGCGCAGGATTTAAGCAACCGGGTTTCTTGAAAAAAGACTTGCGCACTCGGGTGAGCTGGCCGCAGGAAACCCGGTTTCTGTCACGCTGATGCTAGATCTGAATTCGGTCTCTGGTTCGATCGTAGCGTTACTTGCTGCCAAATCAAGTTGATTCTGATACGTTATCCAAAAAAAACCCGTTTTATTTAAGAAATCCGGTTTTTTGGTTAGCGCTACACTACTGCTGGTTCTAGCAGTTTGACGTTGGAGTAGTTGAACTCGGTTGTTGTCAGTTGACCTTTTTCTTTCGATCGAACTACTTGCTTTGTCATGACATAATAGTCGCCTATCTTGTCAAAGGTATCTTCAAATTCGAGTTCTCTGATGATTTCGTCTGTTTGGGGGTTGCGGAAAACGGCATCGTAGTGAGTCGCCAAAGAACCTTCGGGTGTTTCTAAGCTTTTGTGCGTGTCAATTACGAAAGCCATGCGGCCCATCACCCGGCTGACTTGACAAATTGAAAGACCTCGGATTTTATAGTTAGAACCCATTGAGTCGCCTTGCACTAAAATATCCACAGCGTCGGTGCTGTCTTTCTCGCCCAAGGTGAAGCTATTTTTGCCGTGAGATTTTTCAAATGTCGAGCGTTTGCGGTGGGTGACAATATCGCGCATTTGGGTGTAGACGCTTTGCTGCACTTCCTCGTCTTCAATGCCGGTGACTTCCACGCTCATGTCGGGTTTGATGGAAACATGACCCGTGTATACTTCCTCGCCCTGTTTGAGTTCAATATCGGCACTGTAACCGGGAAAATTAGCATCCCAGGTATAGCGGTGTTCGTAAGCAGCGCGAAACAAATCGCGAGCGTTGGCTTGCTCTGTCATAAATCCCTCTTTCTCTTGACACCCATCTAGTTTAGCTTAACCGCGAGAAGCCCCACATTCACTGGATAGGGGAGTTACCCGCACTCCTGGCCGCTTCTTGAGCGTGCTGCTGGGCTGGCAATTCGATCGCAACGCCGAATTTACTTTCTCTATCGGTTGCTACGATCTGAAAATAAAATCACAAAATGGCTGGTTATTGAGATCGCGATCGGTCGATCGCCAGACAGCAGTCTTAGTTATCGGTTATTTTGAAAAAACTTGTGTCCGCTTTTTAGGGGTTGCACCTGTGGCAACTCTCAGATTCCCCCATTAATAAAATGCTAGAAACAGTCTACAAACATTTAGAAACATTGCAGAAACAAGCTAGCGAATTGCCACCACCGCAACAGGCAATTTTAAAAAAAACTCTGGAAAAATTATCAAATTCTTTGCAGAAAATAGCAGCCAGCAGCCTGTTTGAAAGCGCGAGATATAACGAAGCAAAGCTGGTTGAAATTGAAAAAAATAATCGCCTCTTGGAACGCACTGTCGCCCAGCAAGCATCGCAAATCAGACAGCTACAGGAGCAGTTGGCAAAACAAATCAGCCAGTACCGCAGGGACAATCAAGGATTAATTAAAAGCGAAGCAAAACTGCAAGCTCTGCTGCGCAATTCTCCGGATCTAATTAGTATTGTCGGCTCCGACGGGCGAGTTCGATACCACAGCGGAGCTTTACAGCGGCTTTTGGGTTACAACCTAGAAGAAAGAATTGGCAATTTTCACGGCGAGTTAATCCATCCAGACGATTTACTGGCTTGGCAGGCGTATTTTGGCAATTTGTTAGAAGCTCCCGCAATTGCTGGACCGATCGAATATCGGATACGCCACGCTGACGGTTATTGGCTCTACATCGAGTCGATAGGTAACAGTTTGGTTTCCGATTCTAGCGTGCAGGGAGTTATAATTAATTCGCG
This sequence comes from Microcoleus sp. MOSTC5, assembly GCF_036701825.1. Lineage (NCBI taxonomy): Bacteria > Bacillati > Cyanobacteriota > Cyanophyceae > Oscillatoriales > Microcoleaceae > Microcoleus > Microcoleus sp. MOSTC5. Next base: position 125,322 of record NZ_JAUBRK010000009.1, read on the forward strand.
GGAAATAGGGGAACGCAAGCAAGCAGAAATGGCAGTCCGGGAGTCGGAACTGCACTACAGAGTTATGTCGCAAATTACTTCGGATTTTGCCTATTCTTTTAAGGGACTGCCAGACGGCAAGTTCGCCTGCGAGTGGGCGACAGAAGCTTTTGAGCGCTGCGCCGGTCTCGTTCCTGAAGAATTAGAATCGTTTGGTTGGTGGAACTCCGAGATCGTTCATCCCGACGACCGGGAAATATTAATTAAACAATTAGAATGCTGTAGTTTCAGCCGCACGGGAGCCAACGAGTATCGCATTATTAATCAAAAAGGCGAGGTGCGCTGGGTGCGGGACTACTGGCAAGTGGTGTGGGACAAAACTGCTGAACGGGTTGTCCGTTTGTGGGGCGCTTGTCAGGAAATTACCGATCGCAAGCAAGTAGAATTGAAACTGCAACTCGTTAACCAAGTTTTGCAAGCGCAGATAGCATCGGCGCCGCTGGCGATTAACTGTACCAGCAATGACGGCAATACCATTGTTTGGAACCGCGCCGCCGAAATTTTTTTTGGCTGGACTGCGGCTGAGGTTTTAGGGAAACCTTTACCGAATATTCCTGGAGGCCAAAAGCAAGATTTTTACGCGCTGCTGAAGTCTGCGTCTAATGGCCAACCGCACAACGGTGTGGAAGTATCTTTGTTGAAAAAAGATGGTAGCTCGATCGATGTTTGGTTTTGGACCGCTCCCGTGCGAGATGCGGGCGGTCAGACTGTCGGCAGTATCAACATATTTTCCGATCTTTCAGAACGCAAGCGCATAGAGGAAGAGCGCCAAAAATTAGCAGCGATGAAAGATATCGAGGAACCTTTTTGGGCGCGCTATGTCAGCCCTCCAAAAACTCCTAAAAAAAAGGGCGAACGCTAATCTTATCAAGCACAAGTTAAGAGCATGGAAAGTGTGAAACTGCAATCTTTTGCTGGCGATATCATTTCCGGTAAAATAACCTATTCGATGGCAGTAGATCGAGCGCACATAATATGATAAATACACCTGGTTGCTAGGTGTAGTAGTTGGTCTCCTGCGCTGTATAAAACTCTAATTACCTAAAAATAATAGATTAACCAGCTACGGAATTTATTGAAGGAATCTATCGATAAAGTGTCCGATTTGTCAGGCGGAAGACTTGTCTGCACGGTAAATATTCGACTTTTTGAATACGCCGCTCGAATCTTTACTGGTTCTCAGATTTCTCCTGGCTCCTGAAAGCGGCTAACTCTCCGTGAGTCTGGCAAGCTTCACTTAACTCAATGTAATCTAAGATATTGGAAATTACCTTAGAAAGGTGGATAGCCGAACGGTGAGCTTCTTGGATAAAATCTCTCTCCTCGATCGGATCGTCAGCTTGATCGTCTATGGTTAGTTGTAGATAGCCGATGATGTGATTTAGGGGAGTGCGCAGCTCGTGGGACGCCTTCAACAAAAATTGCTTTTTGATCTCGGATAGTCCTTGTACTCGCTTGCTGCGCTCTTGGTAGAGGGTGGCGAGGGCGATCGCACTTCCTACTTGATCGGCAAGTTCTTGTGCAAATTCGATTTGGCATTGAGTCCAAGGTCGATCGGTCTTACCCTTCCGCGACGATCGGCCCTGGCACCGATGCAAGCTAATTATGCCGTTAGGTTGGTCTTGATAAGCGGTAGCCAGCACTAGCAGCGACTGCGGCCCAAAATGGTCATTGGCTGCAAAGGACTCTACTACCACCGGTTCGAGGGTGGCTAGAGCTTGAATGAAATGAGGTGTTGCTGTGAGCGAGATTTCCATTCCCAGCATGGGTAAAAATGGTTCTTGGCAGTATTCAGCAGCTACTTTGACTTGCAGGCTAGAACTTTCATAAGGACAAATGATGCAGCGGCTGACGCCTAGTGTTTCTCCCAGACTGTTAACTGTTTGCTGCCAGATGGTATCAAGATCCAAGGTTCGACGAATCTTTCTGCCAATTTGGAGTAAAAGTTTTTGCGATTGAGCTGATATTTGCTGATTCATAGCAACCCTTGTTCTACTACACTGGCAAAAGTGTACCACTGGGCCAACAGAGCAGGAATTTACCGAATTTACCAGCCTGTCGCTGTCCGATTTAGGAATTACGTAATTATACTTAAATCTTGCCACAAGCCGTCAAACATTACTAAGTAGTTTCGGTGTCTTTACAAGATCTTTATGATTTTTACAGAGAACAGAGAGTATCCAGTATTCTAAATAATCCTTTACTTTAGGGGTTTGAGAAGCTGAATCTGTGATGCAAGCTGGGATTAAGTTCTTGTAAAGTTGGCGGTTTACGGGGGTTTACTCGGAGGTGTTAGCTCCCAGCGGACAGATAAAGATCGGCTTTGTTATCCGTACCCCCGGATTCCATTGATGCGAATTCTGGGTAGGGCCCGGAAGCGGCGGGGGCGATCGATCTGATTTCCAACATCCCAAGGAGGGAGCTTGGCGACGGAGAAAAGTTAAAATTGATACACTGGCGATCGAACTGTTTGGGTAGGATAATTACTAATTATCGATGACCTTTATTCACGAAATGGAACTCGCGGATACACGAATCTAGCAATTCTTCAGGCAATTTTTAAGTGAGTGAGGTACAGTTGGGTAATTGCTAATTGCTAATTGCTAATTGGTAAGAAAGCTGGCGAGTACCGCACGAAAGTTGAGAACTGGTATAGCTGTTTTTTTCCTGATTCCTGATTCCTAATTCCCTCTTGCTGACTCCTGATTACTTCAAAGTCCCGACGATCGATTACCGATGATTGATTACCAGTGATTAATTTTTCAATAGTGGTTCTTGATAAAGCGGCACAGTAAAAGTAACAGTCGATCCCAGTCCTTCCCCCATACTGTAAAAATTTACTGTACCCCCCATTGCTTCTACCAGTTTTTGAGAAATAGCCAATCCCAAACCGGTGCCGCCGTATTGCCTGGTACGATCGCCGTCCACCTGAAAAAACGACTCAAATAATTTATCTTGCTTGTCGAGAGAAACCCCAATGCCAGTATCAGCGACTCGAATTTTTACCATTCCGGGGAACTGCTGGTTGTCAACAGTCACCTTTTTCTTAATAACTTCGGCACTGATGCGAATTCCCCCTTCCCCGGTAAATTTAATTGCATTGCCCGTTAGGTTCAAGATTACTTGAAGCAGGCGTTGGTAGTTGCCATATACAATAATCTCGTCTTCCACAGCGGGTTTTTGGATTTGAAATTGCAATCGCTTTTGCTCGACTTGAACCCGTGTGAAATTCTCAACTTGTTGCAAGAGTTCGCCGAGTTGGACGGGAGCGAGGTCTAACTCCATTTTGCCAGCTTCGATTTTAGCGACATCCAAAATATCGTTAATAACATTGAACAAATGTACTGCCGAGCGGTAAGCTTCTTCGATAAATTGGTGCGCTTCTTCGGGGTCATCTGCCATGCCGTCCACAAGCAGTTTCAGGAAACCGAGGATGCCGTTGAGGGGGGTGCGGAGTTCGTGAGAAGTATTGGCAAGAAATTGACTTTTAAGTTGGGAAAGAGCTACGGCTTCGGCGCGGGCCTGTTCTAATTCTTGGTAAAGTGTAGCGTGGGCGATCGCACTGCCGACTTGAGCGACTAACTCGCGGGCGAATTCGAGTTCGACAGGACTCCATTTCGGGGAACTGCCGCAGCGGTGCAAACATATCAGTGCATTGGGTTGGTCTTCATGGGAAGTAGCTGCTACGAGCACGGAATGACGGTGGAAGGGATCGGCGAGGGGGGAGGCGTAATCTACTGCTACTGGCTTTAGGGTGGCTAAAGTTTGAATCCACCCCTGCTGTTCCGCTGCGCGCAGTTCTAATCCCAGCATAGAAGAGTAAGGTTCTTGGCGGTACTCAGCTACTACTTTAAAAGTTTTCGATTGGAGATTTTCGATTTGAGCTGGGGAAAGCGGGGGCGAGCGGTCGCTGGCAATTGAGTGTTGTAATTCGGCTGCTGCGGCTGAATAATTTTGTTGCTTTTCCGAGGCTAGGAACGGGGAGGATTCGAGATTTTCGCTGTCTTTTGTGTAGGAACAGATGATGCAGCGACTCGCGTTCAAGACTTGACCCAAACTGTTAACAGTTTGCTGCCAAATTGTCTCTAGGTCGAGGGTTTTATGCAGGTTTTGAGCGATTTGGGAGATGGTTTTGCGGTCGATTTCCGAGTACGGAGGGAGCGATCGACCGGGGATGCGGCTCGCGGAAAGCATCATTTGTCGGTGGGCGTCCGAGGGGGATGGCAAAGCTCGATAGAGCATGAATTCTGGTGAATCTGGCGGTCTGTCTGTGGGTTTGTCAGACAGCAGCCTTCCCATAACTAAGACTTTTGCAGCTTTGCCGTTTGAGTCGATCGCCGGAGTGAGTGTCAAATCGAAGAGAAAATATTGTCCGGCGTGGGAAAATGGATAGCTGAAGCGTTGCGGTACGAGGGTTTCAAGCGCCCGCCGCAGGATATCGAGATAAGGCTCAGGGGCGATGGGTTGCAGGGTTTCGCTGAGGGGGCGATCGACAATTTGTTCTGCTGTGAGGTTGTACTGCTCGGCTTTTTGCCAGTAAAAAGATAGATATCGACCAGAGGCGTCTTGGGTAAATACTAATTCTGCCCCTAACTCTTGAAAAAAGGCTGTAGAGGCGAGGCTCGATCGCCGGAAATCTGTGTTAGAGTCCATCAGAGTAGAGGATGAAAGTAGTTCTGATTTTGGAGTCGTGAGTTTTTAATTAAAAACTCACGACTCCAAATTGTTTTGGGCTTCGACCGTTAAGTTGTGAGTTATTAATCTACTAAAAAGTTGTTGACTTTTTAATTAAAAATTAACCTATCAAAACTCACAAATCGCAACAATTTTATGCTTCTACCATTGATTTTTTAGCAATCAATGAAATCAAAAAAAATTGATTATTTAATTCTGAACTTAACTCAAAGCTCAAAACTCTTTGTTGTCAGCCGTTTTGGGTAATTAAAAAATAACAATTAAGATTTAGGAGTTAGGAATCTGCACCGATTAACGATCGAGTTTGAAAATTACGCCAAAATCTAAGGCTGCAAACAACTCTAGTCGGGGACTGGATCGCGCATTTTTTCCGTCACCTTGAAGAGTTACGAGGTTGTGAGTTAGCGCAGTTCGCTCCGAACAACCTGTAGCTTTCGCGGCGAAATCTGCCGGAGATCGCCTGCGCGATCTAAATTTTACAGCCCGCAGATTTGCGCGCGCCGTCTGGGGCAAGAGAAGCTCAGTCGTTCCACTCGCCGCGCGGCGGGACTGGGGGGTTGCGGCGCAAATTCAGAGCCAGCTCGTCTTCGCGGCGCTCGCCTCTGAGCCACTGCTTGATTGCTGTTTCAATGACTTTGCTGGGGTCATTCGTCAAGTGCTTAATTTGGTCTAGCAGTTCAGGATCGATATGGATGGACAGTTCGACTTTTTCTGAGGAACTGTGGGATGGTATTCTTGATTCGCTCATAGTTAAAAAATCCTAGTTTTAATTCTTAAGTTTCAATTCTTTTGATGACAACCGACTGGACTAGATATTTGAAGTCCCTGATTTGCACCCAACCTTTCCTCAACCGCTTAACCGCTTTCTGTACAATGAGAGAGAGAAAAGTTTTTTCCTTTTGGGTGTCCGGGCTCGGTCGGACACTTGAAAGGGTAATAACTGATACTCTTGAGGTTTGCCTCAGTTGTGGTTTGATCTCAATCCCAGTAAGAGGTGGAAGTAAGCACTCTACTCTTGCTTGTGTAATCATACAACAAAAAGTATCCTTTGCCGATTAGCTCTTTGACAAAAAACATGACTAACGTCCCTGTATCTCGCATTCGCAATTTTTCGATTATTGCTCACATCGACCACGGAAAATCCACCTTGGCCGATCGCCTGTTGCAGGCGACTGGGACTGTGCAGCCACGGGAGATGAAGGAGCAGTTTTTAGACAATATGGATATCGAGCGCGAACGCGGCATTACGATTAAGCTGCAGGCGGCTCGGATGAATTACACTGCCAAGGACGGTCAGGAGTACGTACTCAATCTGATCGACACTCCCGGACACGTGGACTTTTCTTACGAGGTGTCGCGATCGCTCGCTGCTTGCGAAGGGGCGCTGCTGGTGGTAGACGCATCTCAAGGCGTGGAAGCACAAACCCTGGCAAATGTCTACCTTGCCTTGGGAAACAATTTGGAAATTATTCCTGTTTTAAATAAAATTGACCTGCCGGGGGCAGAACCGGAACGGGTAAAAGGGGAAATTGAAGAAATTATCGGTCTGGACTGTAGCGGGGCGATTGAGGCTTCGGCTAAGGAAGGAATTGGTATAAATGAGATTTTGGAGTCGATCGTCGAATTGGTGCCGCCACCGCAGGATACTGTTGACAAACCGCTGCGGGCGCTAATTTTTGACAGTTATTACGACGCTTATCGCGGGGTAATTGTGTATTTCCGCGTGATGGACGGAAGTGTCAAAAAGGGCGATCGAGTTTTGTTGATGGTTTCGGGTAAGGAATATGTCATCGATGAATTGGGCATCCTTTCACCGACTCAAGTTCCAGTAGACGAACTGCACGCGGGGGAAGTTGGTTATCTGGGCGCGGCAATTAAAGCGGTAGCTGATGCTCGCGTCGGCGATACGATTACTTTGGTCAAAAAGCCTGCATCGGAGCCTTGGCCGGGTTATACAGAGGCAAAGCCGATGGTTTTTTGCGGCTTGTTCCCGATCGATGCTGACCAATTTCCAGATTTGCGGGAAGCTTTAGAAAAACTCGAACTCAACGATGCGGCGCTTTCTTACGAACCGGAAACTTCGAGTGCGATGGGATTTGGTTTCCGCTGCGGTTTCTTGGGTTTGCTGCACATGGAAATTGTGCAAGAACGACTGGAGAGAGAATACAATTTGGATTTAATTGTTACGGCTCCTTCTGTGGTTTATCAAGTCACAACAATTAAAGGAGAACTCTTAACAATTGACAATCCCAGCCACTTGCCTGATCCTCAGTATCGCGAGAAAATTGAGGAACCTTATGTGCGGGTAGAAATGCTGTCGCCGGAAACTTATGTGGGCGCGCTGATGGAACTGTCTCAAAGTCGGCGGGGCATTTTTATGGATATGAAGTATCTGAGTCAAGGCAGAACTACGCTAGTTTACGAGTTGCCTTTGGCGGAGGTGGTGACGGACTTTTTTGACCAGATGAAATCGCGATCGCGCGGTTATGCGAGCATGGAGTATCACATAATTGGCTACCGCGAAAATCCGTTGGTGAAATTGGACATTTTAATTAATGGCGATCCGGTTGACGCTTTGGCGATGATCGTACACCGCGATAAGGCTTATAATGTGGGCCGCGGGTTGACGGAAAAACTCAAGGAGTTGATTCCCCGCCACCAGTTTAAGGTGCCGATTCAAGCGACAATTGGCGCTAAGGTGATTGCTTCGGAACACATTCCGGCTTTGCGGAAAGATGTGTTGGCGAAGTGTTACGGCGGTGATATTTCGCGGAAGAAAAAGTTGCTGCAAAAGCAGGCGAAGGGTAAGAAGCGGATGAAGTCTGTGGGTACTGTGGATGTGCCGCAAGAGGCTTTTATGGCTGTGCTGAAGCTCGATCGGGATTCGTAATCTGTGTGGCTTTTTGTCAGGAACAGGGATCTTGCCTGTTCCACAAAGAGTCTGTTTTTTTGTCGGTTCTAGGAACAGGCTTTCCGGTCTGTTCCACAAATGGGGTTCTAGGAACAGGCTTTCCGGCCTATTCTACCTTTTGCAGATTAAGGGCGATCGCTCTTGACCAAAGAAATTGGTTGAGCTAAACTAAAACTTAGTTTAAATTGCGTATAGTAGATGCACATAATCAGCTACAAACGGGTGCGTGAATACAGCGAAACTCATGCTGATTGCGGGGAAGCTTTGGATAACTGGTTTAAAATTGCTAGCAAGGCTAAATGGTCTAATTTAATTGAGGTACAATCTGTTTTTCCTAAAGCCGAAGCTGTTGGAGGGTTTACAGTTTTTAATATCAAAGGTAATAATTATCGATTAATCGTTAGTATGGATTATGAAAGCCAATTAATTTATATCAAATATATTCTCACCCATGCTGAGTATGATAAGGAGAAATGGAAAAATGACCCTTACTTTTAATCCAGATAAATACAAAGAGTTATTGTCTCTGTATCAACCTAAAATCATTAGAAATGAAGCGGATAATGAGAAGGCTCTGGCTATGGTGGAAGAGTTAATGCACCGGGGCGATCGCACTCCTGAAGAAGACGAGTTATATGAATTGCTAATTGCATTAATTGAAAAATTTGAGCAAGAATACTATGCACCAGGACTCACAGCAACGCCTCATTCAATATTGCTGTTTTTGATAGAACAAAGAGAGTTACAGCCTGCGGATTTGGTGGGAGTGATTGGCTCTGAAAAAAGAGTGTATGAAGTGGTTAACGGCGATCGAGATATTGGTAAAGAGCTGGCATTGATTCTGGGAAGTTTTTTTCATGTAGAGCCGAGTTTGTTCTGTAATTAAGGGAAGTGAGATTAAGGGCGATTCCCGACGGTATAGCTACGCTTCACGGAGTTTTGGAGATGAAGGGCGATCGCACTGTGGCATAATACAGTTTAGTTTTCAGAGCCCGAATTTCTCAAATAGAATTAGGAACAATATGACAGCGCAATAATGCGCCGATAAAGTTCTAAGACTTCTGTTAAAGTTAGATACCGCATTACGCGAGCTTTTGGTAAAGTTCAGCATTCTTTTTGAGGACGTATTCCATAGCATTTTGGAAGGATGTTTCTGGTGGTGCGAGCAAGTTTTCAGCACCCGCAAGCAGTAATGCTTCTAGGGAAACGCCGAGGCGGTTGGCGGTTTCTTGGAGCTTGTGCAGGCGATCGTCTGGAATTGTGATGGTAATGGTTTGCATTCTGTTTGTGGCTGTGACGATACTCTGAGTTTAGCACGTCAACTGTCTGAGCAGGAGTTAGGGTTTTTAAAAGAGCGATCGCACTTTTGGACAGGTCGGGCGATCGCCTTTTTGCAAATAAACTATCAGAAATTACTCATTATCATCATCATCATCATCTTGAACTACCTTACTACCTAAAATTCCGAAAATCGCACCCACACCCATATTCCAAGTGCGATTGCAATTCTCGAAAATGCGTTCTCGTTGGGGAGATAGCTGAACTTCTGTACTAATCCAAAAAGACATCCCTCCAGAAAAAAAGGTAATACAGACAACAGTTGCGAAGACGTACTCGAAAGGAGAGAGAGATTTAGGAGAAGTGTTTTTAGGAGTCATTTTAGGAGATTTAGGTTTAGCAGGTGTCATATTTGGTTGAGCTTTCATAATTGCTACCTTTTGATTGGTGATGTTTTAATCATAAAGGGCAAAACCTTGAAAGCCAAGGTGTGTATGGGTTTCAAATACTATGAGTTTGATATGCGTTTAGGATGCGTTTGGTTGGCGATCGCTCGCTATAATACTTAAAAGGTCTGTAATTTAGGTATGCCACAACCAACGCTCACAGCATCTAAGGCCGGAATCGCAAAAGCAACAATTGCTCTCACAGGCAAAAGCTGGAGTCGCGAAGACTTAGCCGATTACGTCGTGGTGGAAGGCAAAACTCTCCAGAAAAGCATTAGTCTTCAAACAGTTAATAATTTTTTCACCGGCAACAGAGTCAAACGCCAGTATTTTGTTGGAATTTGCAAGGCTTTAGGATTGGATTGGCAAGAAATTAAAAAGCTTAATACAACTACATCGCCCCAAACATCCTTACCAAATGACAATCCAATAGCAGAATTAGAACAGCTAAATATCAACCATAATAATCCCTTTATTCCCCAGCATGGCAAGATAGACGATCCGCGATTTTTCTTTGGCAGAGAAAGGGAAATTCGGTGGGTGTTCCAGACGCTGAATTGTGGCAGTAGCGTAGCAATCATTGGTGAAAGAGCGATCGGCAAAAGTTCTGTGCTACAAGCCATTTACCGAGAAGCACCACATCAACTCCATCATCCGCGCCAACCCATTTACCTCGATTTAAAAAATGTTTGCGATGAAAATGACTTTTACGGTGCTTTATGCCACAAAGCGGGTATCGAGACAGTGAAGGGATATTTACTAGAACGGGCTTTAGAATCGCACCGATTGCTGTTGCTTTTAGATGAAGTCGAGAAAATGACCTGGGATGGATTTACTAACCAAGTACGCGGCCAATTGCGGGGTTTGGCGGAGGGAAATAACGCACCTTTGCGTCTAGTTGTCGCCGCCTGCACCTCTCTGGATACGCTGTTTCCTGACAGTCAAGACAAAAATATGACATCTCCTTTTAAAGGAATTTGCATTGAGGAAACTCTGAAGCAATGGGATGAAAAAATCTGCCGTGAATTTATTGCTAGTCGCCTCCACGCTGAATGGTTAATACTTGTTGCCAAACCCGTGACTTTTACTGAGGCAGAAATTGCGGGGTTAATTGCTGAAAGTGGCGGCTATCCTCAGAAATTGATGCAGTTGTGCTATCAAACTTATGCTCGTTATATCAACTAGGACTTACAGATCGGGGCCCAGAAACCGGGTTTTTTACGATAATATTTCGTTGGCGCATCGCAAATTCGGTAAAAAACCCGGTTTCTCACCACCCGTGCGTAAGTCCTGTTTATTCATTCCCACCTATTTATGAGTCAAAACGATCGCCCTGTTCTTCGGTTAGATTTAGCTCCCAAACTGAAGCGTCCTCTTTGTTTGTGGAATCCTTTAGATTACCTGCGATTGTTATATTGGGTGTTTTTATTTCCTCAAGCTTTGCGGTGGTATGAGTCTACCTTTGGGGGGGAATCTAATTTAAAATACGCCACAACCTGGCGAGAAAAGTGGGAGTGGTTACGTCACAATTCAGTCCAGCGTCAGTTAATTTTGCAAGCCTTGGTGTTAATCATTGTTATGCCAATCGGCTTGAATAGACTTTTGGAGGAAATAGGTATTATTTCTATTGATTTGGACGTGGCGTCCGCCCTGGGGTTGGGCGTGATGTTCGGGGTGGTGTTAGTGGGGTCAGTCCTGTTGTTCGGGGTGGGGTTAGGCGTGGCGTGTGGGGTGGTGTTCGTGGGGTCAGTCCTGGCATCAGCCCTGACGTCAGGCGTGGCGTCAGCCGTGGGGTTTGGCGTGGGGTTAGGCGTGGAGTCAGTCATGCTAGTTCTGAGGTCAGGTGTTGGGTTTGGCGTGGCGTTTGACGTGGGGCTAAGCGTGGCGTTTGGCGTGGCGTTTGGCGTGGCGTGGGCCGTGGCGTGGGCCGTGGCGTGGGCCGTGGGGTGGGACGTGCCGTCAGCCCTGGAGTGGGGCGTGCCGTCAGCCGTGGCGATCGGCTTGGCGATCGGTTTGGCGATCGGCGTGGCGATTGCACGTCCGGAAAATTGGCTTTTCGCTTTACCGTTTACCCTACTCCAGCGTCAACAGCAAAATAGACAATTTCCTCACATTACACCACTTCCCCTTCCCTACCTGTCTTCTCAAATAGCTAATTGGCTGAGCCGGGATTGGGAAACTGGATTGCACAACATTAACCAATTACTAGGATTTACCCTTCAGTTTATCCCTGTTGTTAAAGCTGTAAATCGCGCGCTAGCAGAGACACCAAAAGACCAACTTATCGATCGCGTCGCTCAATTATCAGAAAATCCTTATGATTGGGATTTGGTGCGTTTTGCCTCAGTTTCTCTCAGTGAAGTAATGAAGTCACAAGCAGTAGAAGGTCTGTTCTTAAACCTACCTTATCCACAACAAATTCAAGCTCGTTTTCAAACAGAAATTCGTTTAAATACTCCTGCCCACGCCTCTGCCGCTGGTTTCTGGTATCTCCACGAGCAAAAACCAGACAAAGCCACAGAAGCTTTCGCTGTAGTGCGAGATCTGCTTTATGGAGAGGAGATGTTTACCTTAGCGGAGATTCTCACAGATTTTCACCAAACAGCAGAACTAGCCGAGATTGCTTCCCTGAAGCTGCCTGCTTCCCCAAATCCACCTCTGCTGCGTGAGACTACTTGGGAAGCAATTGCTTCTCTACGGCGGGTAATTGCCGATGTTCAACTCGTCCAGAATAGCCTATCTCGTTCTGCGCGTTCCCTTGCCCTCAACCGAGCATTAGGTGAACTTGAAACTATCCTTTATCGTCCAGATATTATACCACAATGTGAACGAAATTTAATTATTCAAACTGCCCAAAAATGGCAACAAATATTACTGCAAGTGACCGGGAAAATCGGAGATATTTCGATTACTCAACCAGTCAGTATCCCCTATATAATTGGCGATCCAGTCCAAGGCAAGCTATTTGTCGGCCGCGAAGACATCATCAGACACCTAGAGGAGTTGTGGGTAAAAGGCAATCCGCTTCAATCTGTTGCTCTCTACGGTCATCGGCGGATGGGAAAAACTTCGATTTTGTTGAATGCTAGCAACTGCTTAGGCTCAAAAGTACAGGTGGCTTATGTCAATTTGCTGCGGGTAGGAGATTGCTCTCAAGGAGCCGGCGAATTGCTAATATTCATCACCGATGCCATTGCCAAAACAGTCAAGATTGCACCTCCTGCCGATCGCGATTTACTCGATTTACCCTATCTCACTTTTGGACGCTACATCGAACAAGTAATAGCAAATGTAGAAAGTGGATTGATCGTTGCTTTAGACGAGTTTGAAAAAATAGAAGAATTGATAGACGCTGGGAACATCAATCAAGATTTTATCGGTTTTTTGCGAGGGATGGTGCAAATGAGTTCTAAAGTAGCCTTTGCTTTTGCCGGATTGCACACCTTAGATGAAATGACCGAGGATTATTTCAATCCTTTTTTTGCTAGCATTATCCCCATCCGAGTAGGTTTCCTTAGTCTAGGTGCAACTCGCCAACTTTTAGCGAATCCCGATGATGATTTTCTCCTCGACTACAAACCAGAAGCCCTCGATCGCATTTATGAACTAACTCACGGTCAACCCTATCTCACGCAATTGGTAGGATTTCTGTTAGTCCGCCTCTACAACGACCAAGTATTTGAAATCGGACGCCCCCGCGATCCAATGTTTACACTAGAAGACGTAGCAACTGTCATCGATGACCCGGAATTCTTCAGCAGAGGTCGCTACTATTTTACAGGAGTTTGGGGTCAAGCAGCGCAAGGCGCATCGGGACTACAGGAGATTTTAAAAGCCTTAGCACCTCACTTAGAAGGAATGAATCTCGACAGGCTGAGTCAAGAAACAGGGATGGATGAGACAAGTTTACAGGAAGCACTAAAAACTCTCGATCGCCACGATGTGGTTCGAGAAAGTGATGGTTGCTACAGTATTACTGTCGAACTATTCCGCCGCTGGGTTCAGATGTCATGGGGAGGGAAGGAATAGTTAGTTATCCCTTTGAGTATTGGGCGGTTGAAACCAATCCTACACAAACTATCGTCCCAGCCGAGGGGGACTAAGAGAAAAGCTAGAAAATTAATATTACTATTATGCCAATTATTTACATGATTTGCGGCCCTAACGGTTCAGGTAAAAATATAGTTTTTCTGGGATTATTACCCAAATTTTTAGAAGGTTTGGGATATGTCAATCCAGATGCGCTCGCGGCCGGAATGTCCCAATTTAATCCAGAGTCAGTCGCCATCCTCGCAGGACGCTTCATAATACAAAGACTGCGAACTTTATCAGACTCTGGCACCGATTTCGCCTTCAAGACAACTTTAGCGGCTCATAACTTTGGTCGATTCTTGAGAAACTGTAAAACTAAAGGCTAGACAATCAACCTGATTTAGTTCTGGCTGCAATCTCCACAAATCCCAATTGAACAGGTGCAACCCTGAGTTGAAAGTGGCGGACATTCTATTGCCGAAATCGACATAATTTCTCTCATATTGCTTTTCACATAAATCGACCCTGGTTTTTTCAAATAAGCCCGTGAAGCGCAGCTATCCCCTAGGGCATCGCCCAAACTCCGACCGAAGTCATCAAATAACCAATAACCAGTAACAAATAACAGAACTGATGTCAACACTGTTTTTTCGGAAATATTTTCTGGGTAACTGCTTGGTAACATTCACCGGACATAATAACTCGGGAAATAGTGTCAGTTTTAGCCCGACAAGAGATGCGATTTTACGATTCTTTTTCACTTCTTCAAACTGCTATTAGCTTTACCCACTTTAGACACCTGAATTATTGAATAATTCGGGTATCTAGCAGACTACAAGCCGGAAATTTAAAAGTCAAGATTTATTAAGATTTTACAAAAAAGCGATGACAAATCACAAATTATGTATCTAAAATAAGAGACAATTTGACCCGGAAACTGAAGGTAAGAAAATGTCTGAACTTAGACAAAATCTAATTACCAGAGATTGGGTAATTATCGCCACGGAACGGGCGACAAGACCGGATCAATTCGCTAACAAAAAACAGTGGGCAGCAGTAGTGCCACCGCACCGTGCCGATTGCCCGTTTTGCGTGGGAAATGAGGAAGACGGAACCTTAGAAACTTGCCGTTTGGGCGATCGCACTGGCTGGAAAGTCCGGGCAATTTACAACAAATATCCCGCACTCTCCCCGACAGCAGAATGGATGAGGATATCCTCGGGAATTCACCGCACGATGGCGGGAATCGGCGTTCACGAAGTAATTGTCGAACACCCGCGACACGATTTGACGACCGCTTTGTTGAAGGTTGAAGAAATTGCCAACATACTTTTAGTATACCGCCAGCGCTATGTAGAAATTAGAAAAAATCCCCACATTGAAACAATTATTATCTTCAAAAATCACGGTGAAAGTGCCGGAACTTCTCTCGAACACCCCCACTCGCAGATAGCAGCGACGCCCGTTGTACCAAGTCAATTTCGCAGCCGCATCGACGAAGCTATTAGATATTTTGACGACACGGGAGAATGTCTCTTTTGCCGGACTTTGGAAGATGAATTAGCGGCAGGAGAAAGAGTAATTTTTGAGAGTGAACATTTTGTGGCGTTTATCCCTTATGCTGCACTTTCACCCTTCCACACTTGGATTTTTCCGCGCCGGCATTCCTCTTCGTTTGATGAGATTACTGATGCGGAAATTACTGATCTTGCTGAGACTGTTAAAACTGTACTAGCTAAGTTTTATTACGGATTGAACAATCCCGATTACAACTATAATATTCGATCGGTGCCGATCGCCCAACGGACAACAAAATACTTTCACTGGTATATGGCAATTATTCCCAGAGTCACCAAGCAAGCTGGATTTGAGTTGGGCAGCGGGATGTTTATCAATACTGCTTTGCCGGAAGAAAGTGCGGGGTTTTTGCGATCGATCGAAATTCCTAGCGACAGTAATTTGGGGTTGACGTAGAGTATCATACATCACAATACGTCAGTCGATTTGAAATTTGAAATTTGAAATTTTTGATTTATTCCACAGGTGAATTTGGAATCTTAAACCTTAGTCTAAAATATTGAGCTATCCACGATGAGAGGAGTCATTCACAAGTATCCGTTTTTGGGCGGGGTCAAATTGTGGTGGAAATGCACCCCCGCCCTCTGAGTTGCTAGTCAATGTTGGGGGAGGAAACTGATACTATTTGAGGTTTTAGATTAAAGAATTGAAGAATTAGGAATGAGTGACGATATCAGGGTTGGGAGCACGGGCTTACAGTTACATTCTTTTTTTAAACTGGTAGAATTGACGCTCTAAAATTATGAACGTACAAATTGTTATCGATTTTACCAAACTCACAATAAACTTTCGACATACTGCCAGCCGTCGTCGCTAAAAGTAGCTCTCAACATATCTCTAATTTTGGCATCGATCGATAATATCCCCTCGCCAGATTCGCCATTCTCGCCGATTTCGCAACTCTCATCAGACAAATGTTCTTGAATGTTGGCCAGAGTATAGGCGAAATTAGCCAGAAAATAATGTTCGTGCACCCACGCTGTCGGATCTGGTATTACTGCACTCTCAAAAGCTCGATCGACTAAATCTTTTTTGGCAACATCGTCAGTCTGGTTTTTCATGTTGAGTTCGATTTAGGTAGATATTGTAACTTATCTCATTTTAAGCTTAATTGTCAACAGCATGGCGATCACGATCGGCCACAGCAGTGACAAATTTGTGTAGATTGTGCGATCGCGATCTTAATTTTTTTGTCGATCGCGTGTTATCATACTACCTCAAACTCGGTGACCAATAATTTTCACCTCCGGCAAAATACACTTGGGCATCATTCCGTGAACTCCTTTTTGGGGATTGTTGACAGCCTGCGTAATCCGAAAATTTACCGCAATAGAACACAAAACATAAGCATCTTCTTCTTTGAAAGCCGCAAAATTTTGGAGCCAATAAACCGTCTGTTTTACCGCCATCTCAAACGCTTCATCTAATGTTCTACCAAATCCCATAATCACAATATGAGTGGGCGTTTCAGCAAAGGGAAATATCAGAAAGAAATCCTTGCGCAAGATAATTTTAATAGTCCCGTTCATCGAAGTTTCAATTGCAGTACCGTCAACTTCACCGTCTCCTTGTGCCGAATGTCCGTCACCGATGGACAGTAAACCGCCGCGCAGAAAAATAGGTAAAAATAACCGCGTTCCTGGTTGGAGTTCCTGATTGTCCATATTGCCGCCGTAGCGCTCTGGAGGAATAGAAGAACGGTTGATTTCTGCATTGGCAACGCCGATAATTCCAAAAAAAGGATGCAGGGGAATCCGAATGCCACTACCTGGGGGAAATTCAGCAATTTTTTGCTCTAAATCTAGCGAAATAAATCGCAATTTCGATTCGGAGAAATACTCAGGCAAAGCTCCCCATCCGGCGCGAATTGCATTAAATCCTACTGGTAAACTCGGGTAAACATCCTCAATGTGAATTTCTAAAACGTCTCCCGGTTCGGCATCATTAACATAAATCGGGCCTGTTAGCAAGTGGGGCCCGGGGCCAACTTTGCGGTTGCTCGACAAATTCTGACAAATATCTAAAAATTCGGGGGTGAGAAATTCGCGCGGCGCTTTGTCAGCAACATAATATCCTGAATAGGTTTCGATATCGATGCGATCGCCCGAATCCACCCTTAAAGCAGGTTCGATCTTCGGAGAAAAACCGCCCAAGTGTACGGTTTTGCAGTTAGCCTTGAGAAGGTGGCGGGTCATGGGATTTTAGATTTTAGATTTTAGATTTTAGATTGAAGGAAGGGTGTTAAGAATGTTATATCGCAAGTCTCAATCATTTTTGAGAAAGATTTTTTAAAAAAATTAACCGCAGAGGGCGCAGAGGGCGCAGAGAAAGAGAATGGAGAGATAAGAAGATGTGAAAAAATGGTTGAAGTTTGTTAGATGTGAGATATTTTACTAATTTCTTAACTTTTTGATAAGGTTGGTAGTTTAAAATTTAAAGTTGGCGGGGGCGGGTTTATATGTATTTGGGTGGAGAGTTCTATTTGGCTGGTGAAACCCGCCACTACCAACTAATGGCTAATGACTTATGTTGACACCATTGCCTGATAAATTAGAAAACCCTAGAGATTTGCCCCGCACTCCCTGGTTTTTTGCTGTTTTGATTTTGATTGTTTTCTTGCCAGGCTTCATGATGCAATCTTACCTCAACGAACCTCAACTTTTAACCGATCCGTTTCTGCAACTCCCAACAGCAAACTCTGTACGAGTTGTTTGGTTTACCGAGTTTGCTGGTACTGGCCACACGGTTGATTACGGCGAAAATTTGAATCAAATTACGGCAGCCAATACTACTAAGCTAAGCCGCACTCGCGAAGACAAAGACTCGCACATTTCCGATGAAATCAAACAAAGCATAATTGACAGCAATCCAATTGTCCGCGACATCTGGCGGCACGAAGCAGAAGTCCCCAATTTAAAGCCCGGTGTTCGCATTCCTTATCGAGTCACCAGCGAAAGAGAAGACGGCGCATCTGTCAGCAGCAAGGTTTTCACTCTTTCTCCGACACCAGCAGCAGGAATCCCGCTCAAAATTCTCCTCACTTCCGACCATCAATTGATGCCTATGACAGCAGCAAATCTCCAGAAAGTAGCCGAAACAATTGGGAGAGTTGACGCGGTTTTTATGGCAGGAGATTTAATTAACATACCCGATCGCGCTTCTGAATGGTTCGACGACTACCGAGGCCGCGCCTTCTTTCCAGCTCTGCAAGGTCGCGCATTTTCCGAACTGGACAAAAACGGCATCAAAACAGTTTACAGCGGCGGCGAACTGATCCAACACGCGCCTTTATTTCCGGCGATTGGCAATCACGAAATCATGGGTCGCTTTGCAACCAACAGCACACTCGGCGACCAATTTAACGATCCTTTTCCCCGCGCCACAGCCGATAAAATCTACGCTCAACGAGCTGCATTTGTGAATCCCAACAATGACCCTTCAGTGCGGGAAATATGGCGGAAAAACAATAGTTTTAATAGCGATACATATGAGGAAATTTTCAACTTTCCTGGACGCAAAAATTACTATGCTGTGACTTTTGGGGACGTGCGGTTAATAACTTTGTATGTTACGAATATTTGGCGGACTCCGAATTTAGATCCGGGTGCGAGAGGCAGGTATCGGGAACGGGACGAAGATTTTAATAGTCCCGAAAAATGGGGATACGGACAGCATATTTTTGAGCCGATTGTCAAGGGCAGCGCTCAATATACTTGGCTGCAACAAGAGTTAAAAAGTTCGGAATTCCAGCAGGCAAAATATAAAATTGTGATGTTTCACCACCCGCCGCATTCTCTGGGTGACAATATTGTACCTGCTTATACTGACCCTGTGCAAATAGTCGATCGCGCTCTCGATGGCGAGATTAAAATGGTGCGTTACGAGTATCCGAAACAGCAAGATTATCTGATTCGAGATGTAGTGCCATTGCTAGAAACAGCGGGGGTGCAGTTGGTATTTTACGGACATTCGCACTTGTGGAATCGGTTTGTCAGTTCCAGCGGAATGCACTTTTTGGAGACTTCAAATGTTGGTAACAGTTACGGTGCGTTTGCGGGGGAAAAGCGCCGATTTGTGCCGCCGGGATATCGGGAAGATTACAGCGCTATTGGAGACCCGAACGGATTGGAACCTGTGATGCCGACTGTTGCGCCTTTGTTGGGAGAAGAGGGGCGGCCGCTGCCGTATATTGATAGCAACGATATTACGGCTTTTACTATTTTTGATACGGGGGAGGGTACGGTTAGCAGCTACTATTTTGATACGCGGAAACCCGAGTCGGAAGTGGTGAAGTTTGATGAGTTTAAGTGCGAAAGGTAAGCGCACGGCAATGCCCTGTCCCTACAGATATCTGAGTGAACTGAGATGTTGCACTATTCTCAATTACCTGTTTAGCAACGGGCAAGATGCCCGTTCCACAAAACTCAATTTTATTGTGGAACAGGCATCTTGCCTGTTCTTGAGAATGGTGCAAGATCTAAGATTAAACTGAGATGTTGCACCATTCTTAATTAGCTGTTTAGCAACGGGCAAGATGCCCGTTCCACAAAACTCAATTTTATTGTGAAACAGGCATCTTGCCTGTTCTTAACAAAGGTGCAAGATGTAAGATTAAACTTTCTCTTTCGCAGGCGGAACCAAACCGGTTTTATTCAAACCCGCATCAATCTGCCTGAGCAATTTAAAATCATCTTCGGGTAAAGAATTAACAGGCGAGTGTTTTTCCAGAAACGAGAATGCTTGCCGAAATTCACGGGGCCGGGAGTCGATCGCACTATCGAAGTGACAAGGTACAATTCTTTGAAAGTCCCAACTCGCGACTCTATCCACCCAATCCAGAGTTTCCCTCGGCGCGCGGTTGAGAATCAATGTCTGCAAAATCGGCGCCACAAACAACCGCCCTCCTCCCCGCAAAGCCTCAAACGATCGCTCCCAATGTTTTTTCCACTTGAACGGATATAACCCGAAATAAGCTTTCCTAGAGCGTTCTGGCGCTTTGCGTGCGCTGGCAAATACCTCCGACCACGGCGGCACTTCCAGCACGCTAGGCGTAAAATACATGGCAAATAAGGCGATTCTCTGCCACCCTTTGCGCCGATTTTCGTGGGTGTCTGCCACCGTCTCCAAGGCGCTGTCTTTGGCATGAAACAGCAGCGGGTAGGAGTCGAGTTGGACGATCGCGGGCGGATTTTCGGGAATGGAAACTATGGAATCTGTTAACATCAGCGTGCGCGATCGCCTGTGAAATAAAGCAACTTCCGCAAATTTGCCCAAACCCAGGCCGAGCGGGCCGAGAATTGCCCAGTCAAATTGATCGGCTAACGGCGTGTTGCTGCTGTCAAATGGCAGTACAGACGTGCGTTTCCCAGGCAAACCCAGCCAACTCAGCGGCAAATTCACGGGGAAACTCCACTGCTGCGGGGCGACCAACACCTGCGCTTCGGGAAAACTCCTCGCAAAGGGGCCGACAAAAACTTTGTGTTCGATGCCCGAAACCGTTGTCAGCAAGATGTACTTCACCTCGCCGTGCTCCGCTACTAACTCTTTTACCAAGCGGATGCACTCAGGAGTCGGTGCAACGGGGGCGTAGACGAGAAGGCCTTCGGGTTCTAGTTTAATTACTGTCATCCGAATCGGGACGACAACGTAGAAAATGCCTTGTATTTGGTCAAAAGTCCAGATTGTGTCCTTGACTATTTCCTTGCGGATGGTGCGCCGCTTGTTGTAGGGATAGAGGGGGACAACTGGCCAAAAAGCCCAAGAATAGTCCCGAGAATCAATCTGTGCTGATGTTGGTATGCCTTCGTCCTCTGCCACTCCGCGACTCCTTGCCGATTTTTTTGTACGTGCGTGCGATCGAACTATTGTTAGTTATAGATTAAGTTATCGTCTTTATCAATCGGCTGTTGAAACCGCTGCATACAGTCAAACGAAGTCTGCCTCTGCGGACTAAGAGATAAAGAATGAATTTTTAGCTGACCAAGAATTTCTTGATGGTACCCGCCACGTGATTTATCCGTGGAATCAATCCAAAATCGAAAATCGAAAATTCTCAAGCCCCCGCATTTATCCGTGGCGTCGCCTCTAAAATCTAAAATCTAAAATCTAAAATCTAAAATCGATTGACTTGTCCTGATACAATGATAAGCTCGCAAAAATTTCTCAACTTAGTAGATATGACTCAAAACTACCGCATCACTCTTTTACCAGGAGACGGCATCGGCCCTGAAATTATCGCTGTGGCGGTAGATGTCCTGAAACTTGTCGGTCAACAATTGGACATCGGCTTTGAATTTCAAGAAGCTTTAATGGGCGGCGCTGCTATTGATGCAACAGGCAATCCGCTGCCAGAAGAAACACTGGAAAAATGCCGCAACTGCGATGCAGTATTGTTAGCAGCTATTGGCGGTTACAAGTGGGATAATTTGCCCCGCGAACAGCGCCCGGAAACTGGATTATTAGGACTGCGCGCCGGATTGGGATTGTTTGCAAATTTGCGTCCTGCGACTATTTTACCGCAATTGGTTGATGCTTCTAGTTTGAAACGGGAAGTTGTCGAAGGCGTAGATATTATGGTAATCCGCGAACTCACAGGCGGCATTTACTTCGGCAAACCAAAAGGTATTTTTGAGACGGAAACAGGCGAAAAACGCGGTGTCAATACGATGGCTTATACCGAGTCAGAAATTGACAGAATCGGGCGAGTCGCTTTTGAGACGGCCAGGAAGCGGGGAAAAAGGCTGTGTTCCGTTGATAAAGCGAATGTTTTGGATGTTTCGCAACTGTGGCGCGATCGCATTATTGCCCTTTCTTCAGAATACCCTGATGTCGAACTTTCTCACATTTACGTTGACAACGCAGCAATGCAGTTAATTCGCTGGCCGAAACAGTTCGATACAATTGTCACCGGCAATTTATTCGGCGACATTCTTTCCGATGCGGCGGCGATGCTAACTGGTAGTATTGGGATGCTGCCTTCTGCTAGTTTGGGAGCAAACGGGCCGGGGGTTTTTGAACCCGTGCACGGTTCCGCACCGGACATCGCGGGACAAGATAAAGCCAATCCCATCGCCCAAGTTTTGAGTGCGGCAATGATGCTGCGCTACGCCTTAAATCAACCGGAAGCTGCTAATAAAATCGAGCAAGCAGTTGTCGAAGTTTTGGATCGATGTTATCGCACTGGTGATATCATGTCAGAAGGCATGAAACTCGTCGGCTGTCGGGCGATGGGCAATGCTTTAATTGAAGTTTTGCAAGGTTGATCTATTTACCTTTACTCGTTCCCAGGCTCTGCCTGGGAACGCATTTCAGGAGGCTCTGCCTCCATTAAAACAAGCCAAATGAGACATAAATAAAGGAGGCAGAGCCTCCGGGTATTAATTACCAGGCAGAGCCTGGTAACTAGAATTTTTATAATTTAATGTTCCGCAGTCAAAAGATTGAATTGCTCGGTATCGATGCGATTTGCTCGATACAAAATTTCAGCTATTTCCGAAAGCGCTAACACAGAATGGGCGCAATAACCGTTGGCTTGCATCTTATCTTTGACTCCCTGTTCGTGGTCGATCAATACTACAATATCTTCCACATTCAAGCCAGCCGATTTTAACTTAGCCGCGCCTTCCATCACGCTTTTGCCACTAATTAGAATATCATCGACTACGACAATCGTTTCTCCTGCCTGAAAATGCCCTTCAATTAATTTGCCTGCACCGTAAGTTTTCACCTCCTTGCGCGGGAAAATCATCGGGCGTTCCATCCGCAATGCTAAACCCGTTGCTGTGGGTAAAGAACCGTAGGGAATTCCGGCAATGCGATCGAATTTTAAGTTTTTAAGAATGTCTGCATAAGCGCTGACAATTTGGTGGAAAATCTGCGGAATTGAGATAATTTTCCGCAAGTCGATGTAATATGGAAATACGGCTCCCGATGCTTGTACGTGGTCGCCAAAAACTACGCAGCCGATGTCATAAAGTTGCAAGATTAAATCGCGGTGAGGTTCCGGTTGTAAAAAGCAAACATCGGGCAGCCACAGTTCGCAAGTGGGACTACCTTCGATCGCCCGCAGCCTCTGTTTATTAATACTATCCCGCAATTTCTCAATTTCTCGGCGCGGCTCTTTCCCCGCTAATAAACTCGGGGGGACTGGCAGCAGCAAATCTTCACCATTCTTGCTTAAACCGGCCGCCAGCAGTTGTGCGAGGTCGTTTTCTTCTGTGAGGTCATTTTCTGCGGGGATGTCTCCTTCGACTAAAATTAGGCGTTCAGGAGCCTCTTTGCGGATGCGGGCTAACATATCCGGCATTACTCCTACTTCTAAACCGACTTTTTCAGGAGTTCCCCAAGTTTGAGAGAGTCGGACTAATTGCAAGTAAAAAGGGTTGTTTGGCGTCGGGTATTCTTGCAAATCCGCCGCTGACGAGTTGGCGGTGGCACAGAGCACAAAAACAGTTTTTCCAGCGTATAACAAAAAAGGCGCTACTTGGTCGAATCCGGGATAGGGACTTAAAGTAATAGCGTCAACTCGCCAATCTTGAAATACAATTTTGGCAAACACTGTGCTGGTATTTAAATCGCAGTGTTTGGCATCTAAAATTACTGGCAGGTGAGGGGGAATAATTGTTAAAATTTCTTGCAGCAATGCCCAACCGGGAATACCGAGAGATTGGTAAAAACCGAGGGTGATTTTGCAGGCACAAATTAAATCTGCTGTTTGGTCGATCGCACTTTTTAGCTTTGACAACAAATCAGTTACAAAAGTTTGAGTTTCCTCCCCAGTCATCGAAACCAGCGCGGGCAAGGTTTCCGGGTCGGGGTCGAGGGCTAAATACAGCAAACTTTGATTGTTTTCAACAGCCGCTAACAGTTTATCGAAAAAGTTGGTTCGATCCGTCATAGTTTGTTAGGGAGGTAAGGGGAATTTAAAAAATTGCCGCTCAAAGTGGGATTGGTGTTGTGCCGGAAGAAACCGATCCCTGTTGAAGTTGAAATTAAGAATCTTTTAAAATTGTAGAAGGTAAAGAGCAGGAAATCTGTAAATTAGGGAGCAGTTTCATGGGAACAGATGTTCGGGTTGGCTGCACCGGTGATTGCAGCTAACCCCCAGCAAGTCAATTAGTTGCGGCAAGCTAACCAGTCTCCGGGCTGTGATTTGATCGGCATTCCCCTAGCGCAGGCGAGTTTAGCAAATGCGGATTTGCCAGGGGCAGATTTGAGAGGAGGAAATTTTAGGGAAGCTAATTTATCGGGGGCAAATTTGAGCGGGGCTTCTTGGTGGCAAGCTAATTTACAAGGTGCTAATTTGAGCGATGCTAATTTAAGCCGATCCCGTTTGACGGGGCTAATCTAAAAAATGCTACCGTTGCAGGTGTTATTTCGGTTGACCAAGAATTTCTTGATGGTACAAGCCCCCGCATTTATCCGTGGAATCAATCGAAAATCTCAAATCAAAAATCCTCAAGCCCCCGCATTTATCCGTGGGGTCAATCTAAAATCTAAAATCTAAAATCTAAAATCGATTGACGGTAGTATTAAATAGAAGCAGAAGCTAAAGCAATGCCCGCCTTATCATATGGATAGTAATAAATGATCGGTACGATCGACTTTAGGATTTGGGACGAGTTGCTGCAACGCTACGTTGACGATTTCGGCCGTGTCAATTATCGGCGCTGGAAAGCTGAGGGGGCGGATGTTTTGAGGAGGTGGCTGGAAAGTTTGGCCGATTTGGATTTGGCGGAATGTACCGATGCGGATGCGCGGCTGGCGTTGTGGCTGAATGCGTACAATGCGATCGCAATTTCTCAAGTTCTGGAAGTATATCCGATCGCGTCGATCCGTCCCAAAGTTTTGGGAATTCCCAACTGGCTGAGTTTTTTGGATTTTTTCACTCGTTCAAATTCGATTATTGGCGGCAAAAAGTACAGTCTCAATCAAATCGAACACGGAATTTTGCGGCCGGATTTTGCGGAACCGCGCATCCATTTTGCATTAGTTTGCGCTGCTGTCGGGTGCCCGCTGCTGCGCCGGGGGGCTTATTTCCCGGAGTCGGTACGAACTCAACTAGAAGCGGATGCCAGCCGTTTTATTCACAATCCCGATAAGGTGCGGTACGATGCCCAGAAAAAGACGCTTTATTTGAGCAAGATTTTTAAGTGGTACGGCGAGGATTTTGTGAAGGCGGCGGGTTCGGTGGCTGAGTATGTGGGCGGTTATTTGGGGCCGGAGGCGGCTGTGGGCGATGGATGGGCGATCGTTTTTTTGCCTTACGACTGGAATTTGAATCAGGTTGAGGGTTGAGTTTTCCGGGAATGGGTAGGTGTTTTTTTTGGGGGTGGTTTTTTTTCGGCTGTATCGGCTATGTAAGGAGTTGAGCTACTTTTGGGAAAAAATCGGTTTGCGGAAACGCTGTAATGCTTGCTGTGATTCGTTTTGATGGCTGTTGAAAATTTTGCCTCTTGACAGGTCGATCGCTGAAATGGTACTTTTTAGATCGGTTTACGGAAATGTACCTTGAAAACTAAATAGAATAAGGCTTTCAAATATGGCGGGCCGCAATCAAACTAAACCCCTATTAGGGATTGAAACCATATGCGGTGAGGGGTGACAACCCTGTTGGTGGATACGGCCGCAATCAAACTAAACCCCTATTAGGGATTGAAACGAATTCGTATTCGATGCCACTGCTTTGTATCGGGCCGCAATCAAACTAAACCCCTATTAGGGATTGAAACGCTGCAATTGCTGTACTTGTGCTGAATTTTTCAGTTCTTGCCGCAATCAAACTAAACCCCTATTAGGGATTGAAACCACTGAGCAACTGGACAAACTAGACAAACTGGACAGCCGCAATCAAACTAAACCCCTATTAGGGATTGAAACTTAGGCACAAAAAAAGCGACTGGAAGAGAGTCGCTTGAGGCCGCAATCAAACTAAACCCCTATTAGGGATTGAAACTGCGCTCCCGTGCCAGACATTAACCTCCGGTAATAGCCGCAATCAAACTAAACCCCTATTAGGGATTGAAACATTCCTTGTTTTAATTATATAGGCTTAATTCTCAGCCGCAATCAAACTAAACCCCTATTAGGGATTGAAACTCTAGCGTTATCCCTCCCGTGGCTTCTGATAGATATCGTTTAAGCCGCAATCAAACTAAACCCCTATTAGGGATTGAAACTAGAATCACACACCATATTCCGCTTGCGAGGTCGCCGCAATCAAACTAAACCCCTATTAGGGATTGAAACGCCGCTGCTTTCTTGTGAGGGCGCGCACCCTAAAGCCGCAATCAAACTAAACCCCTATTAGGGATTGAAACTGAACTCCAAAAAAATCAAACCCATATTTATTGTTGCCGCAATCAAACTAAACCCCTATTAGGGATTGAAACAAAGATTGTGAGTTGTTTCTGCATGGCGGTGAGGAGTTCTTGCCGCAATCAAACTAAACCCCTATTAGGGATTGAAACCTTACAAACCGGGTGACTGGATAAAAATTTGCAAGGGCCGCAATCAAACTAAACCCCTATTAGGGATTGAAACCCTTTCCAAGTTGTGGCAGACTTATCTTTTTTAGTATCAACCGCAATCAAACTAAACCCCTATTAGGGATTGAAACGGAATACCTTTATTTAGCTTGGCTAACTCTACTGCCGCAATCAAACTCAACCCCTATTAGGGATTGAAACCCATTTACACCAGCAATAATAACAGTCATAATAGCCTGAAGCCGCAATCAAACTAAACCCCTATTAGGGATTGAAACAGCATCGCCGGACAGAGCATCACTTGGGGCAGAGAGCCGCAATCAAACTAAACCCCTATTAGGGATTGAAACCACTTGTTTGGGTACAATACGCTGCCCTGTGAATAAGGCCGCAATCAAACTAAACCCCTATTAGGGATTGAAACTTCAAAATCAACGGCCCGCAAATTGGAACCGACGATCGGGCCGCAATCAAACTAAACCCCTATTAGGGATTGAAACATCGCTCTCAAAAAAGGAGGGGCATCGAGGAGGGAAAGCCGCAATCAAACTAAACCCCTATTAGGGATTGAAACAAGTCTGCGATCGGGATGGTGATTGTGTCGTTAGCAAAGCCGCAATCAAACTAAACCCCTATTAGGGATTGAAACGCTCGGACTAAGTGCAGTGCGCTGTGCATTCACGCCGCAATCAAACTAAACCCCTATTAGGGATTGAAACCAGTCATTAATTCGCCGAAAATATACTCCGGATGCCGCAATCAAACTAAACCCCTATTAGGGATTGAAACTTCCATACACCAAAATTATAGTTGCCACCAATGCTACTCATAACGCCGCAATCAAACTAAACCCCTATTAGGGATTGAAACGTCGGCAGACTGTCTTTGGTAAGCGATTAGATTCGCCGCAATCAAACTAAACCCCTATTAGGGATTGAAACTCACATTCTGAGCTGTTCGGAACCTTAGTTTGCTTTGGCCACAATCAAACTAAACCCCTATTAGGGATTGAAACGGACTTTTCGGATGAATCTCCTCCTTGACAATTGGGCCGCAATCAAACTAAACCCCTATTAGGGATTGAAACTCGGGTGAAAGCAACTTTATTGTAATCATCCCCTACGCGCCGCAATCAAACTAAACCCCTATTAGGGATTGAAACTTGACTAACACCAGACAATCCGCTCAAAGCTTTCGCTTGTAGCCGCAATCAAACTAAACCCCTATTAGGGATTGAAACGCAGTAACAGCGCCTGAACTGGCAGCCGATTTTGCAACCACCAAAAACCCCAGATCCAATAACTTTAAGTAAAAAATATGACCCAAAAACAATGGATGATTAGCCGGATGACGATATCGGAACTTAATTTAGCAGTAGATTGGGCAGCGGCAGAAGGTTGGAACCCCGGATATTATGATGCCGAATGTTTTTTTCAAACCGATCCTCAAGGATTTTTCATGGGTTATTTGAATGATGAACCTATTGCTGCAATTTCTGCCGTTGCCTATGATTCCAGTTTTGGTTTTATTGGTTTTTATATTGTCAAACCTTCCTTTCGGGGCCAGGGATGGGGATTCAAATTGTGGCAAGCCGCGATCGAATATTTAGGAACGCGAAATATTGGTTTGGATGGCGTTATTGCCCAACAGGAAAATTATCAAAAATCTGGTTTTAAATTAGCTAACCGTCACATTCGTTATCAAGGTCTAGGATTTGGAGTTATTCCTGACGATCTGATGCCACTTTCAACCGTTCCTTGGGAAGAAATTCTAGCCTATGATTCTCAACATTTTCCTGTTCCCCGTCCGGTTTTTTTAAAGCATTGGATTCAACAACCTGAAATAATCGCTTTCGGTGTCAAATATCAGGGAAAACTCAGCGGTTATGGCGTTTTAAGAGTTTGCCGTCAGGGGTATAAAATTGGGCCGTTATTTGCCGATAATGTCTATTTTGCCGAATTATTATTGCAAGGGTTAATGGCAAAAGTACCCGATATTACTGTATTTTTAGATGTGCCTGATACCAATTTAGAAGGTATTAATCTGGCTGATAAGTACCGAATGAAACCAGTTTTTGAAACTGCACGAATGTACACATTAACGCCACCAATTTTACCCCTAAATCAAGTGTTTGGGGTGACAACCTTAGAACTGGGTTAAACATCAGTTAACATCACAAGCTGATGGGCCACAATTGCCGCGCGCCAAACAGTGTTGCGGTGATTGTGGCTAGTACGGCTATTTTGCCAGCACTTGCTTCACCGATCGCCAACCCCTCTCATATCAAATCCGGTAGCATCGGAATTAATATAACCCGCAATCAGGACAGGGCAGTGCCGTTTCCCTACAATAAATCTGGCGCGCAAGAAACGGCACTGCCCTGGGGAGCATCCCGGTTTTGCAAAAGCCTCAAATGGCCAAGAGGTCGTTGAGGTAAGCACAACGAAGTTTTAGCATTTGATTGACATTTTTTTTCAACCATTGAGCGCCTGAAATTTTCAACCTTCTATCTATTTGTTTGACCGTCGATTCCACCGCTCCCGAGCCGATGGAACAAATCTTGTCTTCTGATAATTGCTCATAGTTAACAATTCGAGAGCGATGCTTTTCTAGATACTTGCAAAAGTTCTGGGCGGTTTTTTTGCGACCCGACTTAAATAAATCTAGGGTGGGTTCGACCCGGCCTTGCCACAAAAGTTCCTTGGCTTTGGCTAGACGTTTCAACGACCCTCCCACTTTATATAAATTTTCAATTAGATGATACCAATCTAAAATTTCGCGTCGGATTTTACCAGGATTCAACTGGCTAATAATCTTCCATATTCCCTCATGTCCATCACAAGCGACAAGTTAATATATCGGCTAAATGCTGATGGTTTATATACTTAATTAACGCTTCATTATCTTGATAAAAAGCCCCATAATAACTTTCATGTAACCGCACGGCTTTATAATCTTGCCAATAAGACCCTTCTCCCAACTTCCCTCTCAGACGGACTTTCCCTCCATCTATGCTTGTTTCTTTGACCTCTATTTTGGCATGAGGTTCTGACCATTCTTGTTTTTCTACCAATCGATGTAAACAAGTGTGTCCAATCTTTACTCCTGTCTGAACTTCCATTTCTTGGGCAGCATTTTCGTAGGAAAGATTAGCTATTTGACGGAGACAGCATTTTTCAAATAATGGAGATAGTCGAGTAGATTTCTTGATATCTAATTTTTCTGCCTGTTTTTCAGTAATTATTAGTTCACCAATACAGCTTTTTACTGTGCGGGGTCGTCCTTGTTCTGTTCCCGTTGCTTGTTTGATAAAAAAAAACCGATTTGTGGGCCAACTTTTTCCAGCCATTGTTGCCTGAGATGCTTTTCAATATTTTCCAGACTGGTCAGTTCACTTGGGGGTGTATTGTTATACAAAATTTTAGCAATTTCTGCCGTACAGGATTGCAACCGCTCTAGTTCTTCAGGGGTCATGGCTCTTGTTTTCGACTTTTTTTGACGCTTTTATTGATTTTAACTATTTTACGCTTATTCGGATATTTACAAAACCGGGATGCTCCCACTGCCCTGTCCTCTATATCATTCCGGCGCCGCCGGAATTGATATCACATTTCCAGTCCGCAGGCGATCGCGAGTGCGATCGACAGCAGGAAGTAATTCCGGTTGCCATTACCATAAAACCCTATGAGGGATTGAAACATCAAGGATTGTAATCCTCGACAACAAATGATTCATAGTTGCAATCAAACTAAATTGCGATCGGGCATTTAAACAAAATTCTGCGTTACTAGGAAAAGTGACTGGTTAGATGAATGCTAACCAATTAGCTATTAGCCTGGCCCTCAACCTCTCCACTCAAAATCTGTTGAACCGTCAAATTTAGCTGTGGAAACATCGGAGATACGATCGCCTCTCCATCCCGAAACACCCCAACCTCAACATATTGCCCATCCTCAAGCCGCAAAACCGTCACTACTTGTTCAATTGGATCGATAACCCAATACTCTGCGATGCCCCGCGCTGCGTACTGAGCTCGTTTGCGCTCGTAATCCCGATCCCTGCCCACTCTACCCGGACTGACTACCTCCACAACAAACCGAGGAGGCAGCATATCGAAAGTGATAGTTAGCCTGATTGCTGTCAGCGGAATGTGTTCGGGTTCCAGAATTATCAAATCGGGGTAGCGGTTGGCCGCATCTCCCGATCGCAAAACGGCAACTTGAACCTCGCAATTATGCGTTTTAATCAGCCTGAGTGGCACTAGCCCGCTGCTAGCAAGATAGAAAAATAGATAGTTAGCAATGAAATTATTAGGTTCAGATTCTGGTGGCAAAGCTATTAACTCCCCATCAATTAACTCATAGCGTTGACCCGTATCATTTGAGTAATTAAGGTACTCGTCAAAAGTTAATTTTTTAGATTGAGCTTGTACCATAATATTACATTCCTTGATTTATTCGTTCCTTTCTGCTGGGAGTTTGTTTATGTAGAAACGGTTTCAATAGCCGAAGGATATCAATCAAATCTGCTGTGCAAGTTCAGCAGGTGTCCCAGCCTCCATCGACAATCAACCCACAAGTGACATATTAATAACTATCACAGTTCAAATCCTCTGGAATATTAAAAATGATTTCAGATAAATTTCGGCGCGAGTTGCGGGATCAAGCCAAACTCTGGCAAGCAGAAGGACTCATCGATACTTCATTCTACCAACAACTTTCCGATCGCTATCAATTCAACACACTCGAAACCGCCTCCCGCAACCGTTTCCTCAGCATTCTCATCAGTCTCGGCGGCATTCTCCTCGGTATAGGAGTCATCACCTTTGTAGCCGCAAACTGGCAAGTTTGGTCGCGCGAAGTGAGAGTTGCACTGCTGCTAAGTCTTTTCGTAGCAGTCAATGCAGCAGGTTTCTATCTGTGGCGAATTCCCCCATCCCGAAGCAAAAACTCCAATCCCAATATGCCCGCAACAAAAGGGCGAAACAAACTCCTAGGTGAAGGATTGTTGCTGTTAGGTGCTCTGATTTTAGGAGCAAATATGGCATTGATGGCGCAAATGTTCCACATTGGCGGTTCTTCCTACGGACTTTTCCTTGCTTGGGGAATCGGCGTGCTCGGAATGGCTTACAGTTTGCGGTTGACTTCATTGGGCGTTTTGTCCGCACTTTTAATCGGTTTGGGCTATTGGCTTGCCGTGTTAGATTGGTCTTCCAAAGTCGAGTTTTCTTGGCTGGAAGTTTTGGTGCGGCAAATGCCGATCGCAGCCAGTATAATGTTTGTGCCGCTGGCTTATTGGTGTCGATCGCGTGCTATTTTTGCCATAGGTGCGATCGCGATAATTTTTTCCCTACAAGTTTCAATTGCCCAAGGGTTAAATTCAACTTGGGGTGTTGTAATTTTTTGCGCCCTACCGCCCGCTTTGCTGTGGGGATACGACGATGCAATGTGGCCGAAGGTACACAGCAGGCTGTTTCAAGCTACCGCCCGCAGTTTAGCACTGCTGTTTCTCGCCGGTTTGTTTTATCTTCTTTCTTTCTACGGGTTTTGGCAAGATTCGCCGAATCCTGCGCCAACTGATCCGGATTGGGTTTTGCTGGCAAATGTGGCTGTTTTGGGCGGTTTCACAGTGTTTGAATGGCTGCGTTTGGGACGTTTGGAACTCCGGCGGCCGAAACAAAAAAAAGTGAATTTGACCACAGGTGCGATCGGCATTTTAATCCTCGCCAGCGCCTTAATACCGCTTATTCACCTCAATTTTACTCCCATTCCTCAATTAGCGACTTTTCTGTTCAATGTTTGCTTATTTTTGCTCGCTGTCGGCTTAATCCGAGAAGGTTTAGCTTTAGGAAACCGCCAGACTTTTTGGGGAGGTATGGTATTAATCACCCTGCAAGTTATCAGCCGAGTATTTGAATACAACACAGGATTGTTGCTCAAATCTTTTGTATTTGTTTTGTGCGGGGTTGGCGTAATTGCTGCGGGTTTGTGGTTTGAGCGCCACTTCGCAAAAATTCACGATGAATAGAAGCATTCTACTATAGTGCGATCGTCCCCCTTGCACTGCAATCGGAAGATTATTATTCCGATTCAAAGGTCAACGATATTATTCTGCGAACCAATTCCCTATTCCCAATATGAACACCGAAAATAAAGATTTAACAGATCAAAGTTCCGAAATAGCAGATACCAGCGCTAATCCTCCATCCTTCACCCTTCCCCGGGAAGCAAAACGCCTTCCCGCGTGGCGGCTGTGGGTTCCTTTGCTCTTGCAAATCGGACTAATTGCCGCAGTACCAGCGACGGCAGTTTACACTTTTATTACTGGCAAAACAGTTGTCCTGCAAACTCTACCAGTAGATCCTTACGATTTGCTGCGCGGATATTACCAAGTTTTGAGCTATGATATTTCCGATCGCACAAATCTCGAAAAACTCCCCGGCTGGAAAGATTTACCTGCGGAAAAAACACCTTGTCCGCCCGGGGCTGCTTGTCCGCAAAATACGCACAATCCCAAGCCGCAAACCAGTTTTTATGTAATCTTAGAAGCGCCAAAAGCGGCGACTAATCCGGGCCGCCCCCAACCTTGGAAACCCGTCCGCGTCAGTCTCAAAAATCCCACCAATTTGCCCGCAAATCAAATCGCAATTAAGGGCAAATATAACAGTTGGCGGATGGAATACGGCTTAGAAACTTATTATATGCCAGAGGATGAAAGGGAAAAAGTCAATCAGGAGATTAGCGAAGCTCAAAGGAATCAGCGACAATCTTTTTTGGTAGAAGTAAAGGTTGACAAAACAGGCCATGCTGTGCCTGTGACTTTGTGGGTGCGCGATCGCAATTATCGATTTTAGCCAATAAGGCCAAAAGGTCGATCGGTCTTTTAGCCTTGTTTTGAGTATTTTGGCTTAAGCATGGAGCGGAGGTTGGGGAATTCCCTACCATTCCCGAAGGCACGCGGGTTCGGGATAGCTTCGCTGGCGCGGACATTTCAATTGTCAACAACCCAGGAGAATCTATTAAGATATATAAGACTTGCGCAAATCTTGCCAATTCAAGGGCGCAAGTCATGACTCTACTGGAGCTTCTCATGTTAGCCGAGCTAATCTCTGCCAGACGCATACTCAAGACCAAACTCCTCGAATTTTTAGGACTTCCCGACAACTGCCAAGACAAAACCGATTACCTCGTCAGCAAAATTGTATCCGTGCTGGAAGTAAATCCAGCCGAACAAGAAAGATTTTGGGAGACATTCAAAAGTGAATTAGCAGTCGATCCCGTAGAATTAGAAGCAATACTCAAGTGTTCGCCAGCAGAACGGCAGCAGTGGATTGAACAAGGCAAACTCCCTATTCTAGAATACCGCTCTTTTCGCAAATCGGGAATCCATTTAGAATATCCCGTTCACGACAGAAGATTCATCTTAAGTCTAACGGAAACCGATATTAATAATTGGCGCAAAGAACCCAAAGGGCTGATTCCAAATCATCGCCCAACAGCCTCCCCAATCAATACAGAAAACCGCGCCGAAAACGAACAATCCCGAGGAGCTTTTAGTTCAGCTTGGGAAAAAATCATTGCCGACTGGAAAGAACAAGGTTCGGCGGAAATTTCAGCAACCTTCCAGCTAGCTTACTGGACTGTTTGGGCGTCGCGGTGGGCCAAAGAAAATCAGCTCAACAGCTTTAAAGCAATTAAATATAAGGAAGTATACGAAACTCACCAGCAGGAATGGTACCAGCGAAAAAATCAAGCTGTCAAGTTACTGATTGAGATGCCCTACGCCATGCTTTACTTCTACCGTCCGGCGGATGCTGACAAATTATATCTAGAACTGTGCGACGACCACCAGGAAATGATGAAAGATGGCTACTATTGGGACAAGTGGGAGTTTTTCTATCAGAACCGCAAACTTGTAAATAAGTGCCGCGAATGTGTGTACTCCGAAACCAAAGATTATTACTCGCTTTACTACCTGGAAATCAAGAGCGACAAGTTTCCCGATTTTAGTTTTTCTTTCCACACGCCGTACACAATCGGCAGAAAATTTTTGCCGCATCCAGAAACGTTGCCTTATGTAGAGCACGTAGAACAGGACGGCATTTTTCGCTTTGGCCGCCCGCTGCTGGAACAAGAGAAAGTTATTCACACAGAAAAGGATGTATTGCTCAAGTTTGAGGCGGCTTTGGCAGAAGCGAAAAAGTTTGTTTAGTTATTAGTCATTAGTCATTAGTAGACTTATTGCAGATTTTTTGATTGATAGGGAAACTGCGGATAAACATAGATAAACGCAGATGCTTTTCCCCATTGTTTGTGTGTTTTGCAATCTTGTCTACTAATGACTAATGACTAAGGACTAATGACTAATGACTAATGACTAATGACTTTTGAACTTGGATTACTTGAATGCTGCCGCCAGGATAAAGTTTTGGTTGCTGAGCTTCTTCGGAATTGTACGATCGCAATCCCACTTCTGCCAACAAACTCCCCAAGTCAGTTTCAGTCTCAAACAACCACAAAAATACAGCCAACCCCGGCCAAAATACCGGATTTGTGAGATGAAAATCTACCAAAATGAATAGACCACCCGGCTTAAGCACCCGGTATACTTCCAGAAAGATTTCTCGCAACTGCGCCGATCGCATTTCGTGCATCGCAATGCTGCTGTGCACTGCTGTCAAACAGACTGTAGGGAAAAGGCATCGACTCAGCAAAAGCTTCTACATAATTGGCTGATGGTACATTTTTTCTTGCCCGTTGCAGAGATAATGGCGAAGCGTCAAGTCCTGTGAGAGCCTGGGAATATTGCACCAGAAACTGCGTAGTTTGACGGCTGCGGCTGCAATCTAAAACTTTAGTTTCCGCGCTGACGGTCAAATTTTGCAAGGCTAGTTGGCTCAAACGAGCCTCGCCGCCTGCGCTCGAATCAGCAAGACCCGCGATCGCATCGTAGAGCCACTGATACCGATAACTTAAATCTCTCAAAATTGTTGCCACAGTCAAAATTATGTATACCTTGCTATCGACTTAAGAGATTATTAAGTTATATGATAAAGATAAATAACAGAACTGAGACGATGGGAGAGCTGTAACCGCTATGGGTCGTGTGGGAGTATTGCTATTAAACTTGGGCGGGCCAGATCAAATCGAGGATGTCCGTCCTTTCTTGTTCAACTTGTTTGCTGACCCGGAAATCATTCGCATTCCGTTTCCGTGGATGCAAAAACCGCTCGCCTGGTTGATTTCGACCCTGCGTTTTCAGAAATCCCAGGAAAACTACCGCCAAATCGGGGGCGGCTCTCCTTTGCGGCGGATTACCGAGGAACAAGCCGCTTCGCTGCAAGAACTCTTGCAAAAAAAGGGACAGGATGCTCGAGTGTACGTGGGGATGCGCTACTGGCATCCTTTTACTGAAGAGGCGATCGCCAAAATTAAGCGCGATCGCATCGAACACTTGACAATCTTGCCGCTGTATCCTCAATTTTCCATCAGCACCAGCGGTTCTAGCTTCCGGCAGCTAGAAGAAATGTGGGGCAAAGATCCAGCCCTCAAGGATATAGAATATACCGCTGTTCCTTCTTGGTATCAGCGGCCGGGCTACATTCAGGCAATGTCGGAACTGATAGCCCAAGAACTAGACCACAATCCCGATCCCGATCGAGTTCACATCTTTTTTAGCGCCCACGGCGTCCCCCTCAGCTATGTAGAAGAGGCTGGAGACCCCTATCAGCGCGAGATAGAAGATTGCACTCGTCTGATTATGGAACATTTGAACCGATCGAACGAACACACTCTAGCTTATCAAAGTCGGGTTGGCCCGGTGGAATGGCTCAAGCCTTACACCGAAGACGCTATTACCGAATTGGCAGAAAATGGAGTCCAAGATTTGTTGGTAGTTCCGATTAGTTTTGTTTCCGAACACATCGAGACTCTGCAAGAAATTGACATGGAGTATCGAGAATTAGCAGAAGAATCGGGGATTGAAAATTTCTACCGAGTGCCCGCCCTGAATACTCATCCGGTGTTTATTGAAGCCTTGGCTGATTTAGTCATCGAGTCGATCGAATCTCCTAGCGTTAAATTCTCTGATGTTATACGCCCTTCCAAGATAGTGAAAATGTACCCTCAAGAGCAGTGGGAGTGGGGTTTGACCACGGGGGCCGAAGTCTGGAACGGTCGTGTGGCGATGATTGGTTTTGTGGCACTATTGCTGGAGTTAATTACGGGTCAGGGCCCGCTACATTCGATCGGATTGCTTTAAATTGACAGTTGACAGTTGACAGTTGACAGTTGACTGTTGACTGTTGACCGTTGTTACAAATGACTAATGATATCAAATCCGTTGGGATCGGAATTATTCATCTCTCTGTTGTCTTCCTCTGCGGTCTCAGCGGTTAAATCATTCCGAAACAACTGTAAACGATATAACTAATCACAAATAACTAATCACTAACTAATCTGGATCGCGCTTGTGGCGGCGGGGATTTCCCCTATCCCCCGTTATTCCCTGACTTCTGTACCAGCGATACCACTCTTTAGAACTGCGAATTGCCAGCCACAGCAGCATCATAGCAACTAGCCCTCCCTGCCGCGGAGCGTCAAAGGCAAACAAAACCAAGGAAATGCACAGAACATCTTGGAGGAAAATCACCCAAATCGGCAAACCCCGCAGTCGGTAAAGCCATCCTGCTTGTACCAGTTGCAGCACTAAAGCCAACAAACCTCCGACAACACCAATAATCCACAGCATCCAAGGGTGAACAATAATTTCGTCGATCGAACTTACCTGAGCGATCGCAATGCCCATAATTGCTCCTACAATGGGACTGAAAATAATTTGCACAACTTGCAGTACCCGCTGTCCTACAAAGGTTTTAGAAGCAAATAATTCTAACAGCGACCAACTCACCAAGATGGTGATAGCCACTTGGGGGTGAACCCCCGACAATAGAGGTATTTCCGACCAAAGTTTATCAATCCGCAACAAACCAATTAACAGCAGGGGCAGGGCAATTCTCATACCCCCTGCCGCAGACCCAGAGAGTGCGGCTAGGAGTCCAACCATAATAATAATTCAGTTGATAACGTCAGCTAAAGCCTCGATCTATTTCAGAATTTAATTCCCCTGATGGCTGGCTGTGATTTGAGCGATCGAACTCAAATTGCGGCTTGAGCTTAAATATCACCTTCTATTGTAAGTGTATCTGCTTAATCGGTGCTTGGCACTGCGATATTGTCGATCGACACAAGGTAGAGAGCACTTATGTAGAAGGCTCTTATGCAGAATTAAGGCGGGATTGTGATTAAATTAGAAAGTATCCCAAAAGCAGCAGGTAAGCCGAAACAATTAAATTTAAGATGCCCGCTAAGCAACAGCTTTCCGGCAAATTCTTCTCCTGTCTTCCCTCCAACCTCTTCCTTATTCCTTATTCCTTCGTCTTATTATGTCTGATTCATTATTTGCCGATGCCAGTCGCCGATTAGAACGAGCCTTAAAATATGTGTCGCTTTCCGAGGATACGATCGAACGGCTGAAATACCCCAAATCCAGTTTAATTGTATCGATTCCCGTGCGGATGGACGACGGTTCCCTGCGCATTTTTCAAGGTTATCGGGTGCGCTACGACAATACCAGAGGCCCGTCTAAAGGAGGAGTGCGCTATCATCCGGGAGTGTCCCTTGATGAAGTGCAATCCTTAGCATTTTGGATGACTTTTAAATGTGCAGTTTTGAACTTGCCTTTTGGAGGAGCCAAGGGCGGAATTACTCTCAATCCCAAGGAATTGTCCAAACTGGAATTGGAACGGTTGAGCCGGGGCTATGTCGATGCGATCGCAGATTTCATCGGCCCCGATGTCGATATTCCCGCGCCAGATGTCTACACCAATCCCATGATTATGGGTTGGATGATGGATCAGTACAATATTATTAAGAGGCAGCTTTCTCCAGCGGTTGTGACTGGTAAACCAGTGACAATTGGCGGTAGTTTGGGCAGAGATACGGCAACAGCAATGGGTGCTTTTTTTGTAGTACAAACTCTTCTACCCAAATTTGAGCTAACTCCTCAAGATACAACTGTAGCGGTACAAGGTTTTGGTAATGCCGGTGCAGAAATAGCAGAACTGCTCTGGAAAGCAGGTTACAAAGTTGTTGCTGTCAGCGATTCCCAAGGGGGAATTTATGCTAAACAAGGGCTGGATATCCCAAGTATTCGAGGTTTTAAAGACTCTAACAAAGGTATCAAAGCTATTTACTGTGAAGGTTCAGTTTGCAATATTATCGAACACGAAATCTTGACCAATGAGCAACTTTTAGCATTAGATGTAGACGTGCTGGTTCCTGCCGCTTTGGAGAATCAAATAACTGAAGCCAATGTTAATGATGTTAAGGCTAAGTTTATTTTTGAAGTAGCTAACGGCCCGATTGATTCTGCTGCTGATTTGGTTTTAGAAACGCGGGGAATTCACGTAATTCCTGATATTTTAGTCAATGCCGGAGGCGTAACGGTTAGTTATTTCGAGTGGGTGCAAAACCGCAGCGGACTTTATTGGACGCTGGAGGAAGTCAACCAGCGGTTGAAGCATAAAATGGTCGAAGAAACTGAGGCAATTTGGAAAAAATCTCAGGAATTGTCAGTTTCCATGAGAACTGCGGCTTACGTCTACGGGTTAAATCGACTCGGAGAAGCGATGAATGCGAAGGGAACGCGGGATTATTACATAAACGGTTGAGAAATAAAATCCCCGACTTCTTCTGGTTATGTTCGTGAAATATCGAAGTAATTTCAGAAGTCGGGGATTTGGCTATTGGCTATTACATAGCCTTAGTCTCCGGCATCAAACACTTATCGGAGTCGCAGCCCGCAGGCCCCGAATCCATCATTTCACCCAAATCATAGCGACTTAGTGCCGCATGAAAAACATCTATTTGGCGACGCGCTAAAGTCTCTTCCACCATCTTGGTGTAAGTTTCCTTGCTCACCGGTTCAAAGGGCAAACGCGGGAAAGTTTCAAGAGCATCAAACCGAGCCAAAAGCGCTGCGGAAATGTAGCCTTCGTTGTCGCGAATGGCTTCGTAAATCCGCGTACCCAAACTTTCCACTTCATTTTCGCGCAATTCAATCGTGGCCGAAGTGTTATGTCTGACATAGAACTTTTGCACCTGCATATAAAAGTCCATTTGTGCCGCTGCTGAGAACTTATTAATGTCAATTTCATCAGCACCCGGTAAATCAGCCCAACTTACCGCAACAGGTATTTCTACCAGCCATTCCGTGCAGCGTTCATCGAAGGGATTGTTTAGCAAATTGCCGTTTTCATCTTTGTCAGATTGAGACGGAATCACGTTGTATCCGTAGTCGATGCAGGCGAGGGCTACGGGGTCGTTTTTGCCGAAAGTGATTCGGCGAATGAAACGCTGGGCTTTCGGCGGATGCCAGCCGGGAGAAGCGCCTGTCAGCAGAGATTTAGTACCCGATGGTTGAACCGTTGTGCAGCGATTTGGGCGTTTTAAGGAATGGCGATCGCAATAATCCCAAACTACCCGATTGACAATCTCTCGCCAACCAGTCAAATACTCTTCTTCCCGCTGTTTAAAAGCGATTCCTTGCGGAGTTTGCGGGCGACCTTCCACCCACCAGCGCAGCCACTCAACGCCAAAAGCATGAACGAAGAAATCGAACAATCCGGTGAAAGATACGCCGACAATCGGGTCTAGTTCGCGGCTGTATTGATAGCGGGGTTCAAGAAATTTGTGATTGAGAAGTACCGCGACAGATAGAGCCGCCGCCTTGAAAGCTTCCTCCTGTTCTTTGAAATTGTAAGGGTCAATTTGATTGAGGTGAACCTCAGAAAGATTACAGTTTCCAGCTAGGGTATTGCCGAAAACTCCCTTATGAAACTCTGGTTCGTTGAAGCAGTAAGTATCGTGCAATCCTGGTAATTCTTCGACACTTCTGACCACTTGCCATTTACCTTTGTGTTTAGCATTCGTCCCTTTGCTCACATCTAACCGCTGACAAGGAATTTCACCACAGTCAGTAATTTGCAAGTAGTACAAATCCCGACTTCGGACACCGTAATTAGTAATTGACCCTTGATGAGCGCAAAGATTTAGCGACGAACGAATACCACATTTGGTCAAAAGTAACTGAACTCTGAAAGCGCGATCGCGGTCAGAAATATAAATTCTGATACCATTACTGTGGGTATTCGAGCCATCAGTATCGGCTAATCCAGCAATAAAATGTAAAATTGCTTGCCGATTCCAGCTCGCAATTACATTTAGTGCTTCTGGGTTAACTTTCAAACTTTTCAGCAACTCTCCAGAAAAGCTCAAGTTAGTTACATCGGTAAAAGCAGGTAAATAGTCATAGCTTCTTTCTGGAGACTTATTTCCTGCTACTGATAATGCCATTTTGTGTTCGTAAAGTCGAACTTTCGCATTGTCATTTTTGTCTGTAGTCCCATCTCCTACAGCCACCCCCAAAGTGTAAGCATAACTTGAATCGATATTCAAGCCATCTTCATACTGAATTGTAAAAGGTTCAGTATGAATGCTATACCGACTTGTATCCATCAAGTCTTTGGTTTGAACTTCTCTGTAAACTTTACCAAAGCGATCCTTGACAAAAAAGCGATGATATTCTGTGGCATCCAGATAAGTACCATCACCAAACTTTACACGATAAAGTTTGCGTCGCCCGCCACAATTATCACTCGCTGTCTTAAATGGTGTGACGCAGCTCCATCTTTTACCATTCCAAATCTCAATTTCAGTTCCAAGAACGTCCTTTATTTTATGCAGTCCGTCTCTAGTAATTAGCAGAGTGTCGCCACTGACACAATGAAAATTAGAGCCGATGATTTCACCACACGGGTTTAAGCCCACACGGACTAACCGATGCTCTAACTCGCCAGCAGTCATATTAGGATGGCGTTCCTGCAACCACTCTTTAGCTTTTCCTTCGTCGTAAGCTTTCAAAAACTCACTTCTAAGACTCGGTGTTGAAAGTAAATCAACGTTAGATCTAGCTACAGCTTCGCCGGCCCATTGAATCGCACCTTCGCCGCTGTAATACTGTTTGCGGACAGCATCAATACATTCTTCTAGTGTAGGTTTGGTATGGAAAACTCGCGTATGGTTGGCCATCCGAAGGGCATCGCGTTCTGGATCTATTCTCCAGTTGCCGCTTTCATCTTGTTGCCACAAATTATTTTTAGCATTTGCCCCTAGTTCGTCATCAGAATCAAACTGGCGCATTCCGGCCGATCTTCTAATATTGCCAGCAACAATTGTGACCGCAGCTTCATCTATCAACACGCAGCATTCAACTGAATTTAACTGCCGCCCTAAAGCTTTATTCAAAATAGCGGCGCAGCGCTGATAAAGGTCGGGCAATTTCACCGGATTTGCTACTCCCCCAAAACCTTTTAAAGGTTCTCCCACCGGGCGAACGTCGCTCAAATCGATGAATACTTGAACTTCTCCTGCAAATCTTTCATCTGTGGATAATTCCAGCAAAGTTTGATAGGAGTTTACCCAACCTTGGCGAGAATCTCCGACATAAATAGTTGCGGTTTTTTCTGCTATTTTTATTTCGGTTTCTTGACGGCGCGACTGAGCGGGTGTAGAGCCGATTTCGCCTTGCATGGTTAGGGTTAAGCGGTTGCGAATCGGCGGCAGTTGGTTGATATATTGTGGTTCCAAGACTGCCCCTGTGCCGCAGCCCATCATTGCCAAATCCATCAACAAACCAAAGGAACGCCAGTCGAGAATATTTGTTGAGGAGCAATTATATGCGCCGGAAAAATTCTCTGGTTGCTCTATCCATTTGCTGCCGCCTACCCACAGCCAGCGGCCTGAAGCGAGGGTTTTGAGCTGGTTTTGCATCCGGTGCAGCAGTTGTGTTTCTTCGGGGGTGAGGTTTCCCAGCTTTTGCAGCCCCTTGACTGTTCTCGCGCACACTTCGGCCCAAGTCTCCCTTCCCGTCTCGGTACGGCGGCTGTAAGTCCTGAAAAATACTGGATTGGCTGCGGGTGCTGTTTCGGGGAAATCGGACAGGTTGCGTTTCTCGCTGGCACTCGATCGCTCTAATTCTCGAACCATAGGTTGTGTACTGACGTGTCGGAATAAATCAACAGACTACGAATATACAACAGGATTCAGATTTAGGGTAAAAGGTTAATATATTTGACAATTTGCACTAAATATGGGGCATAGAACTCTACAAGCTCAGCAAAATTTTCTACCTTGCCCACTGAATACCCATAATTTTGTTGAAAAAACAGCCCTGACTTTTTAAGCCAGGGCTGCACACCTACTGTATTTTCAACTACCAGTCTGAATTGCAAATTGCATCCCCATCAGGAGAGTTGGGATTGATACGCCATTGCAATTCTTGGTTAATCCGCCTCAAGTTTGACTTTTCAGTCTTCAAGTCGAAGTTTTCAGTCTTCAAGTCGAAGTTTTCAGCCTTCAAGTCGAAGTTTTCAGTCTTCAAGTCGAGGTTTTCAGTTTTCAAGTCGAGGTTTTCAGCCTTTAGGCCATTCATTTGAGCTTGAAGCTCTTGGATCTGGCTGTGGTAAGGTTGATGTCGGTCAATATCTGGGCTTAACGGGTCTTCTGGGTTTGCGGTGTAAACTGTATAATATA
The DNA here is from genome assembly GCF_036701825.1 of Microcoleus sp. MOSTC5. NCBI lineage: Bacteria > Bacillati > Cyanobacteriota > Cyanophyceae > Oscillatoriales > Microcoleaceae > Microcoleus > Microcoleus sp. MOSTC5. The sequence goes on from NZ_JAUBRK010000009.1 coordinate 168,439, forward strand.
TGAACTTTATGCTAGAGGCTAAGCTCATGGATTTTCATCT
>NZ_JAUBRK010000115.1:0-10610 GCF_036701825.1 Microcoleus sp. MOSTC5
TGCGCTTGAATTATACTGTCAAATCTTTGAACAATTTCCCTCACCATCCTACCTCAATTAAGATGCGATTACCCTGCCTTATTGACCAGATTTTTCACCCATTGAAAATCTGCGGTCAAAACTTAAAATTATTCTCCGTTCTATCTAGACTACTAATTATCAAGAATTAGGAAAAGCACTCTTAGTTTGCGTTTGGGTCTGCGTTACATCGTCAAATATTTTTAACTGCTTTACACACTGCTGTTATTGTACCTCATCTTTTTGAGAAAGGCTATAAGCCAAAAACCTAGGATTCTGACCGAGAAGCTTTAAGGGGAACAACCCCGCAGGGGGTAGGTTCCGTTTTAACCATTTATTTCAAGAAACTACCCACGTCTTCTCTCTTTTAAACAGCCTATAAACTGAAGCTGACACTCAATTTTTATTCGGGAATAAACCTTCAGTTCGCTAGCCGAAAAGAACTCTCAATCGGGGTTTTATTTTTTGGCACTATTTTATTCTACATTTTGAAGTGCCGAGTGTGGGATAAAACCTCTTCATATATTCGGACACCCAGGCATATTATCTCAAAGCAGCAACCGTGCCAGACTGGGTAAAGCTTCACCATAGGTGGGATGGATATGAACCGATCGCTCTAACAACTGCCAAGTTGCTCCCGCCTCCATCAGGGATAAAAATACATGAACCAGTTCCGCAGTTTCGTAGCCCACTAAGGTTGCTCCCAGGATTTTGTCTGTGTCGCTGTCGATTACCATGCGATAAAATCCGAGGTCATGCCCCCACTCGATCGCACGCGCAATTTGGCTCATAGGTAACGTAACCGCACGCGCGTTGATGCCTTGTTTCTGAGCCTGTTCTAACGTCATCCCCACTCGCCCCACCTGGGGTTCTGTGTATACCGCATAGCCAAGAACGCGATCGCCTCGCGTCCGGTTTTCTCCACACAAAATAGCTTTTAAACGGCGATAGTCCTCCCATGAAACATGAGTAAAGGCAGGCTGTTTGGCAGCATCCCCAATCGCATAGACACCAGCACAGGTTGTATGAAACTGGTCGTCAATTTTGACAAACCCTTTATCATCTAACTCAATTCCGCTGGCGGCTGCATTTAATGCACCTGTATTTGGTTTCCGTCCGATCGCAACCAGCAAAGCTTCTCCCTGAAGTTGTTCGCCATTGCTCAGCGTCAGATTAAATACATTATTCTCATAGGCAACCTGATTTACATTCACCCCAAAATTGAGATCAATTCCATCCTGCTTGAAGGCTTCTGCTAAGACCTCGCTGACATCAGCTTCTTCTCGATCTAAAAGGCGTGAGCCTCGCACAATTAAGTGAGTCTGACTGCCCAAACGCGCCAATCCCTGCCCTAATTCCAAGCCAATATAGCCCCCTCCAATCACCAATAAACGGGCGGGTTTAGTGTTCAAGTCAAAGAAATTGCGGTTAGTCAGGTAGGGAGTTCCTGCCAGACCGGGAATCTCAGGAATCAGCGATGACGTACCCGTGTTAATAATTACTAGAGGAGCCTGAACGGTGACATCCCCACCTTTGACCGTCCGTTCACCCACAAAAGAAGCTTCAGCACAAATTACTTTGACACCCGCAGTTTCCAATCGCTTGCGAATCCCCTGATTAAAATCGCTGCGGATTCCCCGAACTCGCTCCATGACAGCGGGAAAATCCACTTCAACCTCCGCGTGGATGCCTAATTTCTTGGCCTGACGCGCCCGACCTGCTGCATGAGCCGCTGCTAAAAACGCTTTGGACGGAGTGCAGCCATAGTTAATGCAACTACCGCCTAAAGCATCCCGTTCAAACAAGACAACCTTGCGCCCCTCATTGGCAAAATCAGTCGCCAGTGGAATGCCACCTTGACCGCTTCCTATCACAATGACATCTGCTGTTTCCATTAGCGCTAAACTCCTTGGGGATAATTTGCTTTCATAACACTTTCACACTCCAAGTTCAAAACTCTCTGCTCGTTGAGATAGGGTTTGGATTGAGTTATCACATCATCATTCGGCATTGCTGAAAAGTAATGATTTTCTTACCTAGGAATTTGCTTTTGAAATAGCTAGATCGTTACCAAATCAGCAATGCCTTGCATGGAATGGTACCGACTGCGGTTAGGATGCTTTAGCTTTGCGCTGTACTTCGTATACAGAAAAACGCAATGCCATCAAAGCTAGCGAAGACCACCCGTAATATACAGAGTTTCGCCAGTAATCCATCCTGAATCAGAGGACGCAAGGAAAACGACGGCAGGCGCAATGTCTTGCGGCTGTCCGATTCGACCCAGCGGAGTGTGCGCTTCAATTTGTTTGCGACCTTCGCTCTGAGCAATTCCCGCTGTATACGAACCTTCCGTTTCCACCATCCCAGGATTGATTGAATTGACACGGATGTGGCGTGAACCGAGTTCTTTGGCAAGCGACTTCGTGATGGCATCGACCGCTGCTTTGGTAGCATTATAGACTGAGCCGTTCGCGGGTGCGAGAGTGCTGACGATCGAACTGATATTGATAATGCTACCGCCTTCTGGCCCGAAGTGCTTTATACCTTGTTGTGAGGTGAGGAGCAATCCCAGCACATTGAGGTCAAATTGCTTGTGGAAGTGCTCTTCCGTGATGTTTTCCAGTGGGGAAAATTCATAAATGCCAGCATTGTTGACCAAAATATCTAGCTTGCCGAAAGCTTTTTGCGTTTCTGAAAAAAGATGTTCGATCTCTGCCTTTTTAGCAACATTTGCCTGGACTGCGATCGCCTTACCGCCTGCGCTGGTAATTTCATCAACCACGCGATCGGCCCCTTCTTTGCTTGATGAATAGTTAACGACAACTGCTGCACCTTCGGCTGCCAGATGTTTGGCGATCGCGGCACCAATACCTTTAGACGCACCTGTGACGACTGCGATTTTTCCTTCTAGTTTTTTCATCGTTATAAGTGTTGTGATTGTTGAGTTTGAACAAGCTGTCCGAAACGGTTGCGAACCTAAGAGAATGGACCCGTTCGGATCTTTAACTGTGATGTCTCACATTCGCGCACCTAGTCAGGACTTGAGGAATTCCAGCAGGTCGGCGTTGAGTTGGTCTTTACTCGTGTCGCCCAGGCTATGCGATCCGCCGGGATATATCTTCAAAATCGAATTCTTGACCAGCTTCGCAGACAACAGGGCAGAAGCACCAATCGGCACGATCTGATCGTCATCGCCATGAATAATCAACGTTGGCACGTCGAACTTCTTCAAATCTTCGGTGAAATCTGTTTCCGAAAACGCTTTAATGCAGTCATAAGCGTTCTTATGGCCAGCCATCATCCCCTGCATCCACCACGACTGGATCAGACCTTGGGAGACTTTGGCACCGGGTCGGTTGAAGCCAAAGAACGGGCCACTGGCCACGTCAAGGAAAAACTGCGATCGGTCAGCCAAAAACGCCGCCCGAAAGCCGTCAAAGACCTCAATGGGCAGCCCACCCGGATTCGCATCCGTCTTGACCATGATCGGCGGCACTGCGCCCATTAACACTGCTTTGGCAACCCGTGATGTTCCGTGTCGCCCAATAAACCGCGCCACTTCGCCACCGCCGGTAGAGTGTCCGATCGTCACCGCATCCTTTAGATCCAGCGCCTCGAATAGTTCCGCCAGATCGTCAGCGTAGGTGTCCATTTCATTGCCGTGCCAGGGTTGACTCGATCGCCCATGACCCCGACGATCGTGGGCGATGCAGCGATAGCCGTGCGAGGCGAGAAAAAACATCTGCGATTCCCAAGCATCCGCACTAAGCGGCCAACCGTGACTGAAGACAAGGGGTTGTCCTGTACCCCAGTCTTTGTAATAGATTTGTGTACCATCCTTAGTAGTGATTGTGCTCATGGGGCTCCTATGTAAATTGTGCTGATAGTTTCCCAGTCTGTATCTGATTTGGATAGTAAAGACGACTGCATCTGCGATCGGTATCCTATCGATCAATTACTACTTTATCAGTTGATACATAACTGATTTCAGAAGTCTTATTTTGATGACCCGATTGCTTGCGAAGGTGGCCAATCCGCCTTTCAATCAGTTGTCTTCATTCTTCTATTTCAGTTCCATTTAGACCGCTCAAGTTCTTTGAGTTAAGATGCCAGTTAATCTTAGGACTTACGTACTTTGTGACATCAACGAATAACGATTAGGGCAGCTAGAGCGATCGCGACAACATCCTCAACAAGGGCAGCAGGAATTGCACCAATCCGCTCAATGGCAGCTATCCGCACCGTCCGACCACCATACGCACCGACCAGTGCACCTACAACACTCAGGAGCGCTCCAACGAGTGCAACATTGCTGTTTGGTGCAGTGATGAACCATCCCACAATGCCACCACTAAGAATCCGAGCAATCAACGCAGAGCGACTGGTGCGAGAGGGAATTTGCGGCAGCATATCGGCAATTAGCTCAGCCACTGCCAGGACAGCCAGAACGAGCCCGATCGTGCCGCCACGCGCCAGAAATAAAGCAGCCGCGGCTGTCAAAGCTAGCCCTGTCAAGGTGCGATCGAGCTCAGCTAGATATATAGGACTTACGCATTGACAAAAAACATCATCTATGAATTCTAGATAATGATATCACTGCTAAGGTTGGCAAAAATATGCTCACGTACAACTAACGTGAACATATTCCGTTGTACTTCATACCAATTGCTAATTATCTTTTCAGATCGCATAAACTCCAATCTCACAAATGCTTGCAGCGAACAAAATATGTGAGTTTTGATTGCTAATGTATCTCTAACCATGAACCGACAAATTCCACATACTTGTTTTATGGCGGAAATGAAAAGTTTCAATGCCCCAATGGGTATCATGAATTGTGATAAATTCACTTCTGCTGATATCTGGGATTTTTGACTCATCTGGCAGATATAAAATATAGTGTCTAGAGTCTTCTTTTTTAAAGTCGCACCTTTACAACTTTATAAATCCAAATTCTTTCAGATGAGTTCTTAATCCTTCTTCGGGAATAGCCAGAGTGCTTACTTGACAATACTTCTGTGGCTCATTTGAGACGGTTCTATTTTTTTCAATCCCAAATAGAAACCCCAATTTCTGGTTTTTTAGAAATTTTAAGTTTTCTACTCCTGAATACCAACTATCTCCTGTTACTATTCTTGGCTTGACTCCCCAGTTTATTATTTCTCTCACCATTTCTCTAAAATAATCGTTTTTTGTTTTCCCCTCCTTTTTGTCATATATTCTGTAATTTATTGGGACTGAATTACCATTACTTTCGCTGTAATATAGCGTAATTAAATTTAAGCCAATAATAGTTTTATGGGCTTTTCCTGACCAAAAATAACTGATTAATTCGGCATTTTTGGGATCGCTGTAAATCTTTTCTATGACTGTATCGTCTACACTTAGTATCCCTCCTACTAAGTTAATGATTTTCACGCATTATGTTGAATAAATCTTTCGGTTCGTATCTCTCTCTCAATAAAAAACGGTTGACGCCCTGAATGTGAAACATCTCCTAATACCTCTGCTAGCCGACTGCACCCCCCAAACTTTGGCTCTGACAGCAAAAATAAGGTGTAGAGGTCTAGATTGCATTGTGCTGTCGATGGTAAGCGTAATTTCTCTGATTGTCCGATACCTAGAAAGTAAACGACCCATATTTATCAATGCACTATTTTGTTATTCTGTCAATGCGTAAGTCCTAATATAGAAGTTTCGCTCAATAGAGAGCCAATATTTAACGGCACACTTCCAGCGGGCGCGAGGATTTGGCGTAAAATTTGAAGGTTCGTTTCCCGCCTTGAGTGTGCCGTTATTCTGTGGGGCTAGCGCACAGATGCCGGATACAACTCGGCTTTCAATAATATAGTTATGACGCACCCCCGCATCGCTTGAAGGTGCTGATGGGAACAGTCCGTTACTGGAGGAAGCTGCCATGCTGAATGCTGTTTTCGAGCGATTTCTAACCGAGAGTCCGATTAGTGTGATGAGTCGGGGTTTGATGGAAGGGGTGCTAGCACCCGAGGCGCTCGATCGGATCTTTGAAGCCAACGCACAAGTCCAGTACACCAGAGAGTTATTGTTTTCGGATTTGGTAAATTTAATGAGTCTGGTTGTTTGTGGAATTTACCCATCGGTGAATGCTGCTTATCGCGCCCGCGCGCAACAACTCAATGTCAGTCGTACTGCCGTTTATGACAAATTAAATGGTGTAGAGCAGAGAGTTTGTGCGGCACTTGTAAAGGAAACAGCAGCAGCGATGGCATCTTTAATCGAGTTTATTGGAGGCAGTTCACCAAAGTTATTAGCTCCCTACAAAGTACGGATTATCGATGGTAATTGTTTAGCAGGAACCGACCATCGGCTGGAAGTGTTACGCCCTATAGGAGCTGAGGCACTACCGGGCAAATTACTGGTCATCCTCGACCCGCTCATTAAGATTAGCAATCGATGTGTTTCCTTGTGTTGACGGCCACGCTAAGTGAGCGATCGTTATTCGATAAAGTTTTGGCAACAGTCCAACTTGGAGAACTATGGATTGGCGATCGAGCTATGTTTACATCAGGTTTTTTACGAGGCATCACCAGAAATGGTTCACACTTCGTAATTCGCAAGCATAAAAGTTTGTCACTCACACCCGTAAGCGAGCGCCAATAATGCGGTGAAACCTCGACGGGTAAACTATTCGAGCAAATGGTTCGCTTGAATTATCCGGGTGAAGAGTTATTAATCAGACAGGTGACGATCGAGCTATTTAAACCCACTCGTAATGGAGAAAAAGAGGTCGAAATTTTAACAATACTCTCTACCACAGAAGCAACAGCAGCAGTTGTTGCCCAACTCTATATCGAATCTATATCGAACGACGGAGTGTGGAGAATCTGTTTCAAACGGTCACCGTAAATTATGAAGGTGAAATTCAAACTTTAGGGTATCCCCAAGAAGGGTTATTCTCTTTTTGTTTGGCATTAGTTACTTACAATGTTCTCGGAACCATTCGTGCAGTGATCGCTAGCGTACATGGAGTAGGTAAAAAAGAAGCTGGTCTTTCTGGCTACTATATGGTTGACGAAATTCCAAGCACATATCGGGGAATGATGATTGCAATTCCCTCGGAAAATTGGACGATTTTTACCCAGTGCGATCGAGAAACACTGGCTAATATTTTATTAGATTTAGCAGGGCGAGTAGATTTAAAAAGATTCCTCAAAAATACTCGCTACTAAGAAAAAAAAGTCGCCTCCTTATTGCGATGCACGTCACCGCCATGTATCTACTTCCTACTTCTCGATCGAGCTCAGCAGCCACTTTGAGAGGGCTAGCTAGTTCCAACCTAAAAGGGGTGCTTTACTCTGGTTTATTTCTCCCTCATTGAGTGCTTTGAGTTGAGTCCAAAGTGAACGATAAACAGCCTGCTTGGAAGATTACTGACCACTTTTAGAGCGCTTCAAATCTGTGCCATACCGCCATCAACAAACAGCTCGATACCGTTGACAAAGCTGCTGTCGTCACAAGCGAGAAAGACAACGGCTTTGGCAATTTCATCGGGCGTCCCTACTCTTCCCAGTGGGATGGTGGCGGCTTGGCTATCTACGAATTCCTGCACCTGCTCATCACTCAGTCCCAAGTGATTGTAACCAGGAGTAGGAACTACGCCAGGGCTAATGGCGTTAACTCGGATCTGGCGCTCTTTGAGGTCGAGCGTCCAATTGCGGGCAAACGAGCGCACGGCAGCTTTGGTAGCGCTGTAAACACTGAAAGCTGGAGTGCCCACGGTAGAAGCAGTCGAGGCATTCAGAATGATGGAAGCGCCCGACGGTAACAGAGGCAGTGCCTTCTGCACGGTGAATAGCACGCCTTTAACGTTAGTGTTGAACGTTTTGTCAAAGTGTTCTTCGGTGATCGATCCGAGCGGGGCGAGTTCTCCACCGCCAGCGTTGGCGAAGATTACATCCAGGCGACCTTGCTCTTGCTCGATTGTGGCAAAAAGGCGATCGAGGTCTGCCAGATTAGAGACATCGCTCTGAATACCAGTGACGTTCTTGCCTATTGCTGCTACGGCGGCATCCAATTCAGCCTGACGGCGACCTGTAATGAAGACATAGGCACCTTCGGCAACGAATCGCTTGGCAGTGGCAAGACCTATGCCGCTAGTGCCACCAGTGACAAGAGCGACTTTTCCTGAGAGTTTTTGTGACATTATTGATGATGTTTTTTTGAATAAAGTTTGGTGATTGCAAGTCTGATGACATCTCGTTTAGACTGTAAATCCGCCATCAATCTTGAGGCTTGCGCCAGTGACAAAGGCGGCTTCAGGACTGGCAAGATAAGAAACCATGGCAGCAACCTCGTTATCCCGTCCGTAGCGACCCAGGGCAATGATCTTTTTGAGCCCCTCGGCAAAGTCTCCGTCTGCGGGATTCATATCGGTATCAATGGGACCAGGTTGGATGTTGTTAACGGTGATACCACGCGGTCCAAGATCGCGGGCAAGACCGCGTGTAAAGCTGGCGATCGCCCCCTTGGTTAAGGCATAGACCGATAGCCCTGCAAAGGGGGTGGAATCACTGTTAACGCTGCCAATCATGATGATTCGTCCACCCTCACCCATGTGGCGAATCGCCTCCTGAGTTGCTACGAAAACGCCCCTGACATTCACCGCTACAAGTCTGTCAAACTCATCCATCGAGAACTGATCGATCGCAGCTAAAGTGGCAACCCCCGCGTTGTTAACTAGGATGTCGAGGCGGCCCAAGGCGTTTACGGTTTCGGCCACGGAATGTTTCACTGCTTCGACATCCGCACTGTCAGCGCGGATTGCTAAAGCTTTTCCCCCTGCAGCTTCAATGTCGCGCACCACCTCCTCAGCTTTTTGGGGCGAACTGGTGTAGGTGAGAGCAACTGCTGCCCCATCGTGGGCAAGACGTTTGGCGATCGCTGCTCCTAAACCGCGTGAGCCACCCGTAACCAATGCAACTTTACCTGCGAGTGTTTTTGTCATGATTTGCTTTGGTGGGCTTGTAATTGCCGATATCGGTGATTTACTTACCGATCGGTACAAAAAATATACCCTGGTTCAATCTTGGTGTCAAGGAAGTTTTATACTGAACGGTATGGAAACGAAAAAGCCTCATAGCGTACAGGGACGACCTCGCGCTTTTGATATCGACGAAGCTTTAGAACAAGCTTTGCAAATATTCTGGCGCAAGGGCTATCTAGGAACATCCCTGACCGATCTAACCGAAGCGATGGGCATTAACCGTCCGAGTCTCTATGCGACCTTTGGTAATAAGGAAAACTTATTCCGCAAGGCCCTCGATCGCTATCGCGAGCGGCAAACTGCCTACCTGCGTGAAGCACTCTCCGAGTCAACTGCCCGGAGAGTCATTGAGCGGATGATGCTTGGCGTTGTTGATTTGGTGACTAATCCGTGCAACCCATCAGGATGTCTCTACGCACAAAGTCTGCATTCCTGTGTCGATCCAGACAATCCACTCCATCAAGAGTTGGCAGAGCGCCGCATATCAGGCGAGGCTGCTATCCGCGATCGCTTCGAGCGTGCTGTCTCAGAAGGTGACTTGCCCTCTGATACCGATCCTGCTGCCCTCGCTCGCTTTGTCGTTACAGTCAACTTTGGAATGTCCGTGCAAGCAGCAAGTGGAGCTAGTCGCGCGGAACTCCTAGAGGTTGTTCAGATGGCTTTGCGCGCCTGTTCAGCTATAAAAAGGGGGAATTGAGGCTCAAGAGAGCGGCACAGAGATAGGGTGCGATGCCGGAGGCTGGCTACGCCGGAGCGAGTGTCGGCTCAGATGCAACGTTTCCCGTGACAGCACAGGACTTACTCACGAAGTAACATTAGCGGGTAACGACAAGGGCAGCTAGAGCGATCGCGACAACATCCTCAACAAGGGCACCAGGAACTGCACCAATCCGCTCAATCGCGGCTATCCGCACCGTCCGACCACCATAGGCACCAACCAGTGCACCTACAAAACCCAAGAGCGCTCCAACAAGTGCAACACTGCTGTTTGGTGCAGTGATGAACCATCCCACAATGCCACCACTAAGAATCCGAGCAATCAACGCAGGGGGACTGGTGCGAGAGGGAATTTGCAGCAGCATATCGGCAATTAGCTCAGCCACTGCCAGGACAGCCAGAACTAGCCCGATCGTGCCGCCACGCGCCAGAAATAAAGCAGCCGCGGCTGTCAAAGCTAGCCCGTGCGATCGATCTCAGCTAGATAGGGCTTGCTGAATAATCGATCGCTCCTGCTCTTGGAACAGCGATCGATTATTCAGCAAGCCCTATCTAGGTCTTTTAAGATTGTCAAATTTTTGGAGAGAGTTTTTTACTAACGAACATAAATTCTGGAGTTTAGACTAAGAAAAGCTGGCTCAGTTAGAAACTGAGGCATAAAAAATCCATTGGGCAGCCAAATATATGTGATTAAGAAGTCAAATTTCGATGATTTTGGAACTGACCTCGACCCTTTTTTACTGTAGTTTAGACTAACGAAAGATGAGAACGGTGGCCAAAGAAGAACTAGAGCCACCGCGCCAGGAGAGAATGAGGGTGAAAAAGAAAACCTATCCACTCCTTAAATCAACAG
>NZ_JAUBRK010000192.1:0-1088 GCF_036701825.1 Microcoleus sp. MOSTC5
TAAGTAGTTAGACAGAATTAATTACACAAATACATAGTAGAATGATATTCCAGGCAAAATTATGAGTTAATTACAATTTCATATGATGTTGATCAGGAAAATAAATCCTCTTTCGTCTAAATTGCTAGAGCGAATTTATCGCCAAAGCCGACATCATCAGGTACGTCAGAGAGCACATTGCCTCATATTAGCTTCGCAAGGAGTAAAAAAAGTAGAGTTGATGAATATTTTTAGAATAAGTTATAAGACCCTCTATAACTGGTTCAATCGGTGGGAATTAGAGGGAATGGTAGGACTTTATAATAAACCAGGAAGAGGTTCTAAGCCACTATTTAACGATTCGCAAAAAGCCCAAATTAAAGAGTGGGCTAAACAAGAACCAAGGCAATTAAAAAAGGTTAGCCAAAAAGTTCAAGAGACCTGGGGCATAAGTCCCAGTACAAAAACAATTCAAAGAATACTAAAAATTCTGAATATGAGTTGGCATCGTATGCGTAAAGGAGTGGGAGGAAAGCCTCCCTCCCAGGAATATCAAGATAAGAAGGCACAATTAGAAGAATTAAAACGATTAGATGATGAGGGTAAAATTGATTTATATTACTTGGATGAAACGGGGTTTTGTTTGATTCCTTGTGTACCCTATGGTTGGCAGGATATCGGAGAATATTTAACAATTCCTAGTCGTCGTAGTCAACGAATGAATGTACTAGGAATCATGAATCGAAATAACCATCTTGAAACTTATATTTCATATCAAAGTATTAATTCAGATGTGGTTATTGCCTGTATTGATGCTTTTTTTCCCGCAGTACATAAGCCAACGGTGATTGTCACCGATCGAGCTTCTATTCATACCAGTGATGCTATTGTTGACAAACTTGAAGAGTGGGAACAACGTAATATTACTCTTTTTGAGTTGCCTTCTTACTCTCCTGAATTAAATTTAATTGAAATTTTATGGCGGTTTATTAAGTATGAATGGATTGAGATATCTGCTTACAAGAGTTGGGGAACTTTTGTTACATCTGTGGAAAAAATCCTGAAAGAATTTGGAGAAAACTATGTAATTAATTTTGTCTAGCTACTTA
>NZ_JAUBRK010000193.1:0-1073 GCF_036701825.1 Microcoleus sp. MOSTC5
ATGAAATGTCAAGTACATTGATATTCACTCATTTGTTTATTATACCTTGCTTGTGTTATTAAATTTTCATTCCTAAGGTCGGCACATCTTAATTTTCCTACGGTCATCTAACCAGAGGTGTATTGTGCCAAATTTTATCGGTTCAGTTTTTAGTTCGATCGCCTTTATAGACTCTGCCCTTCACGACAACCCAACTCTCCGCAACGGCATCGCAGCGGGTACAGAAGTTATTACCCTCGATGCGGCGCGGGATGGAGTAGAACAAATCACGGCAGCACTAGCGAGTCGCAGCAATATTAAAAGTATTCATATCATCTCCCACGGTCGCCCCGCGAGTTTGCTGCTAGGCGCGATCGATCTAAACTTGACCAATTTAAAAACTTATGCAAAACAATTGCAGCGTTGGTCGAGATCCCTGGCAGAGAGTGGAGAGATTTTGCTTTATGGGTGCGATGTAGCGGCGGGGGAGAAGGGCGCTAACTTTGTGCAGCAACTGAGTCAGCTAACCCAGGCAAAAATTGCTGCGTCTAGATCGCCGATCGGCAGTTCTGCTAAGGGCGGAGACTGGGAACTAGATTATACAACGGGAGCGGTTTTTTCTGGGTTGGCGATCGGGCCCGCAACAATGGCCACTTATCCATTTGTGTTCGGCTTTACCCTCTACGACGGCACAAGTAACTTTCCACCGCCGGCTGGAACACCCGGTATCGGGGTATCAGGGACTACTCAATTAGCTTACGGGCAGATACCTCTAACTCCCCCACTTGGTTCTGGTGTCCAAGCTACTGGTGCGTACTCGCCCAACACAGGCATTAATACTGCTAGCGTCACCGCCGCGAATAATAATACAGGCTATGCAGGCTACACAAACTATAGATATAGTCCCTTTCCTTTCCCAGCAGGAACATTTAGTCTACTCAACCCAAGTTTCCCCACACTTGACCGCACCAACGGTTACAGCGTTTCTTTTCGAGTTGCAGTAACCGCTGAAAACAGTAGACCTCTTGCAAAAAAGATTTATGTTATAATTAGAGGTTTTAAATTTCATCCCCTAGAGCTAACTCATAATTGTA
>NZ_JAUBRK010000116.1:0-10328 GCF_036701825.1 Microcoleus sp. MOSTC5
GGCGGCGTAAAGGCTCTAATCCCCTAACCCATACAGGCTAGTTTCATAGAAACGAACCGCACGAACCGTGCTTGCGACTTTAACCGCACACAGCTACTCGGGTGTACTCTTGTCATTTGAGGGCTTCCCCTTCTTTCCGACTTGCTTGAGATTTCTTTCCTGAAGATAGGAGTTCCAGGTTATGTTTCCTGATTGATTCCAAGTCGGTTTTAGTTTTAACATCGTGACAATACCGATGTAATAGTTGAAGATTTTTGTACTCATCCTTACCTCCAATGGCTCTGGGGACGATATGGTCAACTTCCATTACATCTTCGTTTCTGAAAATAAGTTCGCAATGAGGGCATTTCCCTTTCTGCCATTTCAGGAGTTTTGATACCGAACTCGGCAAATCAGGATTTTCCCCCAATCTTGAACTCCAATAAACTAGGTCTCCGTCGTAGAGACTTTTATCCCCTTTAACTTTCCCATAGTCGGTGCTGCTACACTCGAATTCTCTATGCTTTAGTAACCGAAGGGGGTTCGCTCCCTCTTTTCTGGTTGAGAATACCCAGTTATTTCCGCCAATGGAGGCCAATATAGTAGGTGTCCTGCATTGATATTTCCACAACGGAGTTTTGCCCAACCTCGAAGTTTCAGGTATGTGAGGTGATCTTATTTTTGAAGTTCTCCAACGGTTCTTGCGTCAGAGTTTGTATAGAAAGAAGTCCATCCCCTTATCACAGGGTTTAAGTCTCTAATTAACGCCGATTGTGGCGATGACCTGTGTTTTTTGATGATTGTTCCGATTTCCTCTTGGTGAGCCTTACTTGACTTCTTATTTGGCGTGATGAGTGTGTTAAAACCTAAAATCTCACCTTAATCAATATTTTCACGGAACTTGCTTTGAATTCTGAGCAGACAATTATTGTCGTCATTGATTGTTCTTTTTTAATAAAAATTGAAAAAAAATGATGAAAAAGCTTATTTTTATAAGAGCAAAGCTGGCAAAGCCCAACAGGAACTGGAAATTTCTGTAATTTTTATTGTCGAAGTATATACTCATTTATTAATTAGTTTAAGTGTGCAACAAACTCCCTCCCGTCCTCAAACATAACTACCGAAAAAACCCGAACACATACAAAGAAAAAGCTGTCAAAAATCAGCGAAAAAACAGGTACCTGAAACCTCAAATCCTGATATAACAAGAGTTTACTGCTATGCCAAACATTTAAAAAATACTCGTTATTTTTGCCAAACTCTGTCCGTTATTTAGTGGCTGATGGCTATTATTACCGTTCTAAATTATGGGAGACTGTACTGGAGTTAAATTTAGATTTAATTGACAAATTAAGAGTTGATGCTGACCTCCGTTATCTATACAGGTTAACAAAAGAAACTGGGCGAACCTCGTAAATATGATGGTAAATTTGACTGCCAGGATTTGAGTCGCCTAAATTTTGTTAAAGAAATAAAACCGGGCGTTTCACTCTATACATTAGTGGAAGGCGAGTTGTTATTTAAATTGCCAAATTTGTTTGGCTTGTATTTCTGAGATTCAAGCCAACGGGAAAATCAAAAATACTTTATTATTTAGCACTGATATTAATCTATCTCCTGAGCGAATTATTGAATATAATCGGGCGCGTTTTCAAATTAAATTTATTTTCCGTGATTCCAAACAATTTACGGGTTTATCTGATTGCTAATCTTCTCATCCCAACGGATTAATTTTCATTTTAATGCTAGTTTAAATTTATTTAAGTTAGCCAATATCAGGCTTATAATTGTCATTTTTCAAGTCAAATACTTGTGTTTAAATCTGTTATTATCAACGCCTGCAACTCAATCGGCATCTGCTTTATACTTTTCTTGAAAAGTTAGATTTAGACCGGGATTTGATTTTAAATCACCCTAACTTTCCTGAACTCCTGTTCCATGGTACTCTGGCTGCTTAAAAACTGTCCGAAGTATTGATTTAAAAGCTAATCTAATAAATACTCGGTAGCTTCAATTGAAAAGAGTGCATTAGCAATATATTCTTTCCTCGCCGGTCAGACTAATTCAATTAAGTTCTAAGGCAGGCGCTATTAGGCGAGTAATTATCAATTCTAATTGGCATTGGAGTTTAATTATAGGGAGGAAAATATTTTTGTTTTTTCCTCCACGACTTTAGCCATTAGTCATCAGTCAGCAATTAGTGTTTATTAGTCAGCAATTAGTATTTATTAGTCAGATGACGGAAGGAAAAGGGAAGAATATCTAGTATGGCAGTCTTGCCTATTTATTTGCTAAGCTAGAGGTTGCGCTCTGTCATCCATAAACCTTAGATTTATGCACAGGTTATTAACTGGGAAACTGCGAGTAGAGTATTTACAAATACCGATCGCCAATCTCCCAGCAAATCTATCCGGTACTAAAATTGTACAGCTTACTGACTTTCACTATGACGGGGTGCGGCTGTCGGAATGGTTGCTAGAAGAGGCGATTGCTGCGGCCAATGAAGCTGAACCAGACATGATTTTTTTAACCGGTGACTTTATTACCTACGACCCCGCACCTATTTACGCCTTAGTACACCGATTGAAAAGCTTGCAAAGTCGAGTGGGAATTTACGCGGTTTTGGGCAATCACGACCACTATTGGCCGGGGGCAAAAAGAGAGGTTGCTAATGCTTTAAATAGCGTCGGCATTCGGGTTTTGTACAACGAAGCAATCTATCCTTTCGGGTCAGAATTAGCTTTAGTTGGGTTAGCGGATTTTTGGTCGGGCGATTTTGCGCCTAAACCTGTAATGGCATCAATAAATCCCGCGATTCCTCGGATTGTATTGTCTCACAATCCTGATACTGCTGAAAAGCTGCAAAATTGGCGGATTGATTTGCAGTTGTCTGGCCACACTCACGGCGGTCAAATCGTTATTCCCGGTATCGGGCCTTTGTATGCTTGGGTGAGAAAAATTGGCTTTTTGATTCCTCAACCAATCCGAAAGTTCATTCCTTTTCTGTCGGCTTGCGATCGAGTAGTTACTCACTGGGAATGGGCTAGCGGTTTGCATCAGGTGGGAAGTAATTTACTGTACGTGAATCGGGGTTTGGGAACTTATTCCCCAGGAAGGCTATTTTGTCCCCCTGAGGTGACAGTAATTACTTTGGTTTGTCAAAATACGTAAAGGCTGGTTTAGGGTGCATACTTTCCCGATAACAAATAATATAGCAGAAGGCAGAAGGAGCTTCGGCTTCGCAAGTGGGTAAAAAAAAGGAATTGGGTACAATTTCTATTATTATTAGCTGGCTTCTCCAAAACGATAGCCTCTGCCGTAGACTGTGTGAATTAGCACAGATTCGCCCGGGGCTTCTATTTTGCGCCGCAGCAGGCGAACTTGAGCTGCTAATACATTGCTGCTGGGTTTTTCTGCTTCATTCCACAAATACTGGTGGATTTGTTCATGTGTTAGCAATTGACCGGGATGGCGCATTAAGTATTCTAACAACTGACATTCTTTTTCTGATAAGTCAATTGTGCGATCGCCCCGATAAGCTAATTGATTGTCGTAGTCTAGCTGTAAATCTGCAACTTGCAGCCGCCCGACAGCAACCTCGGCATCAATAGTAGGAGGCCGCCGCAGTAATGCGCGGACTCTGGCTAGGAGCTCTCGCAGTTCAAAAGGTTTAACTAAATAGTCGTCTGCACCGGCGTCGAGTCCTTGTACGCGATCGTCTACGGTATCTTTGGCGGTGAGAAATAGCACTGGCGTACTCCGTCCTTGCGATCGCAACTTCTGGCAAATTGCCAGTCCGGTTTGTGTCGGCAGCATCCAATCCAAAATCAGCAAATCGTAATTGCCCTGCATGGCTAAATTGCTGCCACTTGCTCCGTCAAATGCCACATCAACTGTATAACCTTCGCGGGTTAAGACTCGACTCAAAGGGTCAGTTAACTCAACTTCATCATCAACTAAAAGAATCCGCATCCTGATTTCAAATTTGAGATTTGAGATTTTAGGTTAAGTAAACTGATTTTTCCTAGATTTTAATGTGTGGAATACTTTCCGTTTCGCTGCAAGCTGCTGCTACCCATTCCTGGATGGCAGGCAGTGCCAAAATTGCATCAGCATAAGCTTTTGCTTCTGAATCTAATTTGACTTCGTAGGTGACAAAACGCATGACAACGGGGGCAAACATAGCGTCAACAACTGTAAATTTTCCGAACAGCATATTGCCGCCTGTTCCGAATTTTTGGCGGCATTCGCGCCAAATGGCAAAGATGCGATCGATATCTGCTTCTACACCGGGAGTCATCCCTTCTCCCGGATAGCGGTTGTGGCAGTCCATCGGCATATTTTGGCGCAAATTTTGGAACCCCGCGTGCATTTCGGCGCAGATGGAACGGGCGATCGCCCGTTCCGCTACACCGACCGGCCACAAATCATTAGCAAAGCGTTCTGCAACGTATTCGCAAATTGCTAAAGATTCCCACACTTTTAGGTCACCGTCGATTAAAACTGGCACTTTTCCCGAGGGAGAATAGCGCCGAATTTCCTTATGGGTTGTCGGCCAGCCTAAAGGGATTCTCACCTCGGCAAATTCCAATCCAGCTTGTTTCATCGCCAGCCAAGGACGCAGCGACCAAGAGGAATAATTTTTGTTGCCAATAACAAGTGTCAATTCGGTCATAGTTTAGCTGTCAGTTATTTGCGATCGCCCGTTAAATTTTAAGTTTTAGAGTTGAATACACAAAGGCGTGATACACAATGGCATCGCGCGAGTGTCCAGTTCTCTCGACCAGCCTCTGCAAGGATTTTACATTAACAGCCTCTCAGCGTTCCACGTTTTTCTGCAAACTTCGATCGGGCGGCGTCATCGAACACGCTGCATTTCACATAAGATGACAAGCCTGTGACCGTGGGGATGCTGGCGTGGTTAGCAGTAGGTACGGCTACTGTACAGTCCATTTCCTCGTCCTCTAGACCGCCGCCTGAGAAGATTTCATCTACTGTATTTTTCAGGAAATCCGGGTCTACACTGTGAAATTATCCGTCAAATTCTTGACTGTCAAACTCTTGATTTTTTTCCATGCTGACCGCCCTTTAAAAAAGTGACTAAATATAATATATACCCAAACAAAGGATCGAGCAATACCCGAAATTTATTTTTCGCTATGAACTCTATGTGTTATTCTGAGTTTGGTAAAAGCTGTTTATGCTTGTGCCGCGATCGCGCCCTTCCCAAATTGAGCAATTTACACTCTAAAAATTGACATGATTACTGTTGCACTTCCCAAAGGCGGACTATTAGGAGATAGCATTCGGCTGTTTAAATCGGTTGGATTAGACTTCAGTGCTTTTCTCGATTCTTCTAACCGACAACTTCAAATTTATGACCCTACCGGAACTGCTAAAGCTTTGCTAGTAAGAACGCACGACGTGCCGGTTTATGTGGAATACGGTCAAGCTGATTTGGGGATTGCTGGTTATGATGTTTTGCGGGAAAAAACTCCGAAAGTTGCCAATTTAATTGATTTAAAATTTGGCAAGTGTCGGCTGTCTGTGGCGGTGAAGGGTTCTAGTTCTTATCGACGAACGGTGGATTTGCCTCCTCACGGTAGAGTTGCTTCTAAGTTCGTACACTGTGCCAGAGAATATTTTCACAATTTGAATTTGCCGGTGGAAATTGTGCCGCTTTACGGTTCTGTGGAGTTGGGACCGATTACGGGTATGTCGGAGGCTATTGTGGATTTGGTTTCGACTGGGAAAACTTTGCGAGAAAATGGTTTGGTGGAAATTGATGTTTTGTTTGAAAGTTCGGCTTATTTAATCGGTCATCCTTTGAGTTACCGCTTGAATACGGGGGGGGTTAATGAGTTAATCGGCAAGTTGAGAGAGCAAGTTTTGACGACTGTTTGATGGTCTAAAATTAGAGTTTTCTCATCATACCAATTTAAAAAAGTCTTGCTACAATCCTCAATCTTATACCAATTATCAAAACTAAAAGCGAACAGTAGGGGCACGGCAATGCCGTGTCATACTCCCCGCGCCGGACACGGCATTGCCGTATCCCTACAGATGCTCGGGTACTTTTCCGAATTGGTATAGGTTTGTAGGCAGGACTTTAATGGTTGCGTGCGCTAATAAAGAGGACTGAAGTTTTCACTACGAACGGGATTATTTTAGCTTCGCTTTTGCTTTGATGTGCGCTAATAAAGAAGACTTAATTACTCACTAGGAACAGGTTCTATTTAGATCATTTCTGAGCTGCTACTTGTAGATATCAAACCTAGTTTTTCCTGGCAGCGGTTTATATAAAAACTGACGACTGTATCAGCAGGGTTTTGTTCGATTAGTTGCTGAAAATATTCCAAGGCGGCGACAAATCTTTCGGATTGCCATCCTTGAATTCCTTTGTCAAATAAAACCTGGGTAAGCTGCTTTGCTTCAGAGTCGGGACACGAGGCGGCCCAGATTTCGTAGATTTCTATAGCTTGCTGCTTGCCACGCGGAGTTACTCGATCGATCCAGCGATAGTAATAATTGTTCCTTGGCAAATTGCTGTCGGCAGCAGTCGCCCGAGAAGTAGAAATAATAGTCTCCTGTGTTTCCGCTTCCAAATCGCACTTTAATAATAGACTTTCTTTTGAGTTTGAGTTGGGACTTATACCATTTAGAAATTCTCTCGCATGAAGGATCGCATTTTCGCTAACAATAATTTGGCAGCCGTATATTTTAGTTAAATTTTCTAGCCTAGAAGCTGTATTGACTACATCGCCGATGACTGTAGAGTCCATGCGGCGATCGGAACCCAAAGTGCCGATCATGCCGATACCTGTGTTAATTCCCGTACCAATATTGACTGGAAATTCTAAATTGTATTGGTGGCGGCTCGCATTAAATTCTCGTAAAGTTTCTTGCATTGCTACTGCGGCTTCTATCGCATCCATAGCGTGAGAATTCGGCTTGTCAAATACTGCCATGATTGCATCGCCTAGGTATTTGTCAATAAACCCGCCGTGGGATGTTATGCAATCGTTCATTTTAGTAAAAAAAGCGTTCAGCCATTCAAAAGTCTCGCGAGCTTCTTGAGATTCTGCGATCGCAGTAAACCCGCGAATGTCGCAAAATAAAATAGTCAGCTCTTCTTCTGTGACATTGCCCAACTGAATAGATTCTATTCCTTGCGGCGCAATTCGTCCGAGAATTTGCTCCGGCACAAATAGCTGAAATTTTTCTGAAAGATATTCGTTTGCCTCCCAAGCTGCGGCGATTTGCTGCTTGCTTTGCTCTCTGACTTGCTGGTTGAATTGGGAAGATACAGCTTGCGCTCGCATTTGACTCAACTGCAAAATATTTTCAACTTTCGCCAGCAGCAAACGACTGTTAAAAGGCTTTGTCAAATAATCATCGGCCATCATTTCTAACCCTCTAAGGCGAGAGGTATCGTCATCGAGGGCAGTCAAAAAAATTACCGGTACAGTTTGCAATGCCGTATCCTTTCGCAGGCGATCGCACACATCAAAACCGTCCATCTCCGGCATCATAATATCCAGTAAAATTAAATCAGGTCGAGATGCGCGGGCGAGGGAGAGCGCTTCATCGCCAGATAGTGCTGATACTGTGGCGTATCCTTCCAGGCGCAATAACTCTTCCAGTAAAATCAGATTAGCTGGCTCGTCATCAACCAACATGATGCAGGGCGACTTGTTTGACATGGAATATATATATATTGAATTTAGCTCGGGACTTGCGCGTGGGCTACCTCGAAAACTGGTTAATTCGTATATTTATCGTTACTAAACTCGATATTTTTCGTAGGAACCAAGTTTCTGAGGCAAGTGTGCGCAAGTCCTATAGATATTTATCTACTATTGAGTTTAACCTTTCTTTTTATCAATTATAATAAATGGCAGTGCTGGATTACAAATAATTATTGTTAGCTGAGAAAAGAACGAACAGTAGCGATCGTCAAATTCAAATCCAGCGGCTTGCTCAAATAAGCAGAAGCGCCAGCTTCCAAACATCGATCGCGATCGCCGGGCATCGCCATCGCCGTCACCGCAATCATCGGTACCGACTGCCAGACAGGATCTGCTTTAACTCGGCGCATCAACTCAAAACCGTCAACATCCGGCAACTGAATGTCCATCAAAATCAAATTCGGCAGCAACTCCGGCGCAGTAGAGGCGGCGAGAAGATCGACCATCGCCTTCCCATCCGCGAGTATCTGTACCTCGTACCCCTCCAATTCCATCACCTCAGAAATTAACATTTGGTTAAAAGGCTGGTCTTCGACAACCAAAATCCGCTTCCTGCCAATTCGTAAAGCAATCGCAGAAGCAGGGACTGGCTTGGAATCCAAGGCACAAGAAGCAAAGTTTTCCAACTCTTGACGCATCTCCGTCAAAGGCAGCCAAACGCGGAAAACACTTCCCCGATCGCAAACTGATTGAAAAGAAACAGTCCCCCCGTGCAATTCTGCAAGTCGCTTCGTCAAAGCCAAACCCAAACCTGTACCTTCGTGGCGCCTAGTCAGCGAAGAATCCACCTGTTGAAAAGGTCGAAATAGCAAGTGCCAGCGGTCTTGAGGAATGCCGATGCCGGAGTCTTTCACCTCAAAACACAAATAAGGAGTGCTGGCATTTACAGGAGAACAATCCGGCCGGTAGTCGTCGTTTATTTCGCTGCCATAGGCCAGACGCCCGATGAGTTTAACTTGTCCCTGCTCGGGCGTAAATTTAATGGCATTGGAAAGTAAATTGATCGCAATTTGTCGCATTCGCCGTTCGTCGAGCCAAACTTTAGTAATGCGATAGTCGAGTTCTAAAGATAAAGCTATCCGCTTTTTGTCTGCCCGAGGCTGCATCATTTTCAAACAGTCGGTCGCGAGTTCGTGAACGCGAACTGGCTGTAAGTTTAGTTCTACTTTCCCGGCTTCTATTTTAGAAAGATCCAGAATATCGTTGATTAGCTGCAACAAGTGCTGGCCGCTTTTTTCGATCAGTTCTACATAGTTGATTTGCCGATCGTTCAAGGGTCCGGCAAATTGCCGCAGCAGCAAGTCAGAAAAGCCGAGAATGCTGTTGAGAGGCGTCCGCAATTCGTGAGACATCGAGGCTAAAAACTCGGATTTCAACTGAGAAGAATACTCTAATTGTTTGTTAACTTGGCGCAGATTTTCTTGTGTCTGAGTCCGCTCGATCGCCGCCCCCAGAGTCCGGCAAGCAGCCTCCAGCACTTCTTGGTTGAGGGCGGTTTGCAGTTTTTTGACGTTGCGGGACTCCAGCGTCAGTACGCCGATAATCGTGCCGTTGGTAGCTGCGATCGGAAAAATGCCCAGTTGTCCGATTCCCGGATGCCGAAATTCCGGCACGGCATTGGGATGTTGGGCATAATCCTCGACGAACAAAGGTTTACCAGTTTTCACTACTTCCCACAGCAAACCTATGCCGTAGGGAATGCCTTTGTCGAGCAATTCTTGCATTCCTGCGGCGACTGGTTCCCCGTAAGTAGCCAGAAATTCACTAGAAACTTGGTTGTAAATCGCCGCCGCAAACCGATCGTTTCCCTTGCCGCTAATCACCTTGACATCTCCGAAAGATGCATTCATTGCCTCTACCAGATAGGTGAGGGCAAAGTGACCTATTTCTTGCAAACTGTCAGAGTTTTGCAGCCGTTCAGTTAAACCTAACAGAAATGTCAGTCGCCGGACTTCTGCGTTCAAGCTAGCTTGGGAGTTTTGGTATACCGTAACGTCTCGAAAGATAAACAGCCGTCCGCCGCTGTTGGTAATCGTGACGCACACCTCCAAACAAACCGCATTGGATTGCTCGAAATAATATGATAAACTTCCATCCTGAGATTTTTCCAGTGCTTGCTTAAACTGTTGCCACTGCTGGACTGACAAGTAACCCCGATCGACAATTTCCGCAAACAGCACAGGGCACTTGGGCTTTGTTGCGAGCCATTCTGGGGACAGTCCCCAAGTTCCGGCCAATTTTTTGTTAAACAAAACTAAGCAGTCCGACGAGTCGAACAGAGCGATCGGATTGTCTACTTGATTGAGAATCAGTTCTTGGTCTGCTTTCAACTGCTGCCCGTCTATCTCCATTTTCTCTGTGTCTGTAGCTCTTAGTTTTGTTGTCATAACTTTTTACGGATATGGCAAGAGTTCTTTGATAACCCTTTACTTAATGTGACATAATTTTAGGTTTTTTGGTAGTGAGCGGGAGCGATCGCTTTTGTGATCTGAGACACTTGCTGGTTTCGGAGGGCGATCCTTTACCCATTGGTAACAAGTTAAGCCTGTATGGCAGTTGTCAAGGGGATTTCAGAAGAAGTATCAAAGAAATATTGGTTCT
>NZ_JAUBRK010000194.1:0-1033 GCF_036701825.1 Microcoleus sp. MOSTC5
TTAATGAATCCTCAACATTTGAGAAATTGGTTTGCTAATTGTTGCTACTGTACCTCATAACAGCGGGAACCGCTGTATCTCTGACCATGTTTCCTCTATTTTCTCTTTTTGTTTCTGAGAATCGCGACAATCCAAATCGTCAAAAACTAAAATCAGATCGCATTTATTTGGTTCTGCTTTTAAGGCGATCGGTAATTCTTGCTTTATTTGCTCGATTAAGCTTTGACCTGTTCTTCCATAACTACCTGCTTTATTAGCTTTAGGGCCGGGTTTTTGACGAACTGGTGTTTTTCGTTCAAATCTACAGCCCGGAAAAGTTTTTTCTAAAAAAGGAAAGAATCCTCTCACCTCAGCCTCACCACCTCCAGAGTAAACCCACACTACCACGGCCATCCTCCAATACTGGGATCGCCAACACGATATAAGTCACCTAATTCCCATCCCTCTTCAAGTTTTGGATCGAGCATTTCTTTTGAAAGAGATTTGACTGAGAAATGGGTTCTATTTTCGGAATAAAAACAAACAACATTCTCTAAACGATCGGTAAAGTGATCTAAAAGGTCGGGACTATGTGTGGTAATAATTATCTGAGTTTTTGCCGCAGCTTTTTAATCCACTCAGCTAAAATTGGCATCCACGATACGTGCAATCCTAATTCCGGTTCATCAATGACTATCAAAGAAGGAAGAAGTGGAGAATGTAAAATAGTTGCCCAACAAAGCATCCTCACAGTTCCATCTGACATTTCATTAAGGTAAAATGCTTCTTTGATATCTTCAAAATACCATTGTACAGTGAGAGATAGGCGACCAGAACGTACAGGTCTAATGCGACGAGTTTTTGGTAATATCGATTTCATCGCCTCGTTCAGGCTATCTTCAAAGTCGATATTTTGGCTTAAATTCTCCAAAACTAAGGGCAGATTATCTCCAGATGGAGATAGGTAAATATAGCGCTCGCAAATGATTTGTAAATCATAAATAATGTATAATGAGGATGTAAACCTAAGTAGGAGTTGAGATGTCCCGAGAGA
>NZ_JAUBRK010000195.1:0-1029 GCF_036701825.1 Microcoleus sp. MOSTC5
CCAGGGTAAGAGCATCTCAATCAAGCTTTACAAAAGGAGTTGAGAACAGTCATCATATAATCATTATTCATAGAAGCCTGTTTGATTTTTTGACGAAGACTACGCTGCAATGTTTTCTCCTGATTAAGAGCGTTAAGTGCCATCCGTCTCAGGATGGCAAAATTACGAGGACTATGACCTGAACGAATCCGACATTGATCCTCATGGAACGTGACATCTAAAGTCCAATGAACTTGGTTTTCAATCGTCCAATGTTGACGAATGGCACGACCAAGAGCTTGAGCATCCGCAGGCAGAGAAGTTAGATAAAATTGGACTTCACGAGTCGTTTTGTTCCAAAGATGGCGGATTCTTTCAATAATGACGATGGTTTGCAGTCCCGACCATTGGTCTTGTTGATAAAGACCACCGAAAGCCTCTAAAGGAACAGCCCAAACATAACGTTTTTCAGTGCGATGGTGTCCCTTTTCAATCTGTTGGTTATAACTAACGTTAATGCCTTCAAAGTTATTAGCTCTTCTGGTATCAAACCATTCTTTAACCTGAGAATGTAAAGTGGGATGATTGGCTTTAAGAGATACAATATAATCAGCTTTTTTGTGGCGAATTTGTTTCACAATCTCGGTTTGAGTTCCCATCGCATCAATGGTAACGATCGCCCCGCTCAGGTCTAATAATTCTAAGAGTGCCGGAATCGCTGTAATCTCGTTGGAATGATCCTCAACTTTAACTTGCCCTAAAACTAAACGCTGTTCACTTGCCCAAGCCGTGACCAAATGCAAAGCTTTTACGCCTTGATTACGGTCATAAGAACCTCTAACACTTTTGCCATCGATGGGAATAATCTCGCCAACTATCGAACCAAGCATACTTTGAAGCCACTTCGCTAAACATTGTTCTAAAGCCTGAGGATTAATTCTTTCAAAAACTCGTCGAAAAGTATCATCACTCGGGATACCATTGGGTAATTCGAGAAATTCCTCTAACCATTGCTGTTTAGCGATGCCATAATTTTCCATGTCTTCCCAA
>NZ_JAUBRK010000196.1:0-1029 GCF_036701825.1 Microcoleus sp. MOSTC5
GATATTCGGCAAAGAGCCTTGATTTTTTTGTTACTAAATAACGGAAATACACAAGCTCAAACTGCTGAACTAATTGGATGTTCTTTGAGAAAAGTTGCTTATTGGAGCATACATGGTGATCCTGAAAATTTAGACAGTTTCACAGATAATAGGATGAAGGGTAACTACCGAAAAGCTACAGAAGAATACATTAATTTACTCCTAGAAACTATTGAAGTAGAACCTGAAAAATATGGCTATGAATTCGGGAGATGGACAACAGCTAGACTGGCCATATATCTAGGAGAAAAGACAGGAATTGACCTGAGTAGCACCCAAGTAAGGAGAATTTTAAAATCAAAAAAGTATGTTTACCTCGCTCGCTAAATATAGCTTAGAGGATAAGCAAGACCCCGTAGAGAGGGGTTTATTTAAAGATAAATTAGCTGAGTATCTAAGAATAGCAAAAGACTCTCCAGCTCTTCTACAGGTATGGTTTTGGGATGAAAGTGGATTTAGTTTGAGGGTAATTAGAAGGAAGAATTGGTGTAAAAAAGGGACTCGAAGCAAAAAAAGAGGAGAGCGACGAAAAGGTCGTATTAATGTCATGGGTGGAGTGAGAACTTCAGACAAGAAAAGATGGGTGGATTTTATTCCGTCTGGGAATTCTGCTAATTTTTATGCGGTGCTGAAAAATTTTTATGGAGATTTAAGAGAAGAGTGGATAATGCAAGGGAATTTAGCGTCAGACTTTCAAGATAAAGGCTGTAAATTTGTGATAATTTTGGACAACGCTAGTTTTCATAAAAAAGCAGAGATTTTGCAGAAAATAGCAGCCGAGATGCCGAATTTAATCATAGAGTTTTTACCCAAGTATAGCCCTGACTACAACTTAGCTGAATTAGTATGGCATTCGGCTAAGGAATATGTTGCTAATAGATTATTTGAATCCATTGAAAAACTAGAGTCACTATTAAATAAATTGTTAAATGAAGGAGAACTAATTATGAAATGGAACCGAAAAATAAAAAATAAAGGTAACTTAGTTAA